>DAIPXW010000058.1:0-9056 GCA_036783075.1 Candidatus Dormiibacterota bacterium
AAGCTGGGCGGTTGGGGCACCATCGTCAACGTCCTCGCGCTCGTCTGGGGGGTGGCGATGGAGATCAACTTCCTCTGGCCTCGCGGCTTCTCCGCCGGCGGCCAGAACCCTCCACTGAGTGTCCTGCCGAACTTGAACCTCAGCGGCACGATCGGCAACATCCCCGTCTACGAGGCCACGCTGGGCGTGATCCTGCTGGTGGGGGTGATCTACTACCTCATCGCACAGCGAAACGCGCCCGAGACGAAAGCGGTCCTGCCGGCCGAAGCGCCGGCCCACTAGGTCGATAAGGGGCCGGGGAAACCCGGCCCCTCTACATTAGATCCCGAGTTGAGGTCCCAGGCCCGCGCGGTAGTGATCGGCGGCGGCGTCGGTGGCGGCGCGATCCTCTACTGGCTGGCCCGGCTTGGCTGGACGGACACGGTGCTCGTGGAACGGTCGCGCGTCACGAGCGGTTCCACTTTCCATTCGGCGGGACTTGTGGGCCAGCTGCGCGGTTCGCTGAGCCTGACCCAGATGATGATGAACTCGGTCGACCTCTACCGCTCGCTGGGCAAGGAGGTCGGGATGGAGACCGGCTGGCACCAGGTCGGCTCGCTGCGCCTGGCCTCGAGCGAGGAGCGGATGGAGGAGCTCACCCGTCAGGCGGCGTGGGCCAAGACTTTCGGGCTTCCGCTCGAGCTGGTCACGGCCGAAGAGGCACAGCGCATGTTCCCTCCGATGTCGAGCGAAGGCGTGCTCGGTGCGGCGTTCCTCCCGACGGACGGCTACATCGATCCGAGCCAGCTCACCTTCGCGCTCGTCGAGGGCGCGCGCCGGCGCGGAGCGGAGATCTGCGAGGAGACACGCGTCACGGGCATCGAGGTGCGGAATGGGCGTGTGACGCGGGTCATCACCGACCGCGGCAAGATCGAGACCGAGCTGGTGGTCAACGCCGGCGGGATGTTCGCGCCCGAGATCGGCCGCATGGCCGGCGTGAACGTACCGCTGATCCCCATGGCTCACGAGTACCTGATCACAAGGCCGTCAGGGCTTCCCCTCGACATGCCGACGATGCGCGACCCGTCGCTGCTCGTTTACTACCGGCCCGAGTCCGGCGGCTTGATCATGGGCGGCTACGAGCGCGACCCGGAGCCCTGGGGCATGGACGGCATTCCGGTGGACTTCAACGGCCGCCTGCTCGAGCCTGACTGGGATCGCTTCGAACCCCTCATGGCCAATGCGATCGTGCGCACACCGTCCATCAAGGACGCCGAGGTCGTGCGGCTGGTCAACGGCCCCGAAGCTTTCACCCCGGACGGCGAGTTCATCCTCGGCCCGACCGACGTGCGCGGCTTCTGGGTCGCTGCAGGCTTCTGCGCCCACGGCCTCGCCGGCGCGGGCGGCATGGGCCGCCTGCTAGCCGAATGGATCGCCGAGGGCCGGCCGAGCCTTGACACCTGGGAGATGGACTCGCGCCGCTTCGGGCGGCACTACGCGAGCCGCGAGTACACGCTGGCCAGGACGCGCGAGGTGTATTCGACCTATTACGACGTCAAATACCCAGGCCACGAGCGCAGCGCCGGGCGGCCCCTCCGCGTATCTCCCATCTATCCCCGGCTGGGCGAGCTCGGGGCGGTGTTTGGCGAGAAGTCCGGCTGGGAGAGAGTCAACTGGTTCGAGCCCAACGCGGCACACGGGCACGAGGCGCTGCGGCCGCGCGGCTGGGCAGGACGCCTGTGGTCTCCCGCCATCGGGGCCGAGCACAGAGGATGCCGAGAGGCGGCGGCCATCTTCGACTTCACCTCCTTTGCCAAGATCGAGGTCAGGGGCTCAGGGGCGGCAGAGTTTCTCGAGAGCCTCACCGACAACCGCGTCGCGCGGGCCGTCGGAACGCTGACCTACACGCAGATGCTCAACGAGGGCGGTGGAATCGAGTGCGACTTCACGGTCACGAGGCTCGCCGACGACAGGTTCCGCGTCATCACGGGGACGGCGTTCGGCCAGCACGACCTGTCGTGGATCAAAGCCCATGCGCCGGAAGACGGTTCCGTGTACGTCGAAGACGTCACCTCCGCCTACGCGTGTATCGGCCTGTGGGGACCGCGCGCGCGCGACATCGTGGGGCCGCTGACCTTGACCGACGTCGGCGACAAGGCCTTCCCTTTCATGACGGCGCGGGAGCTGGCCATCGGATCGGTTCCGTGCCTGGCGCTGCGCGTGACCTACGTGGGCGAGCTCGGCTGGGAGCTCTACTGCCCGGCAGAGTTCGGGCTGCGCCTCTGGGACACGATCTGGGAGGCCGGGAGGCAAATAGGTCTCGTCGCAGGGGGCTACAAGGCGGTCGAATCGCTGCGCCTGGAGAAGGGCTACCGCGCCTGGGGCTCGGACATCGGCCCGGAGCAAGACCCTTACCAGAGCGGGCTCGGCTTCTGCGTCAAGCTCGACAAGGGCGAGTTCGTCGGGCGCTCCGCTTTGATCGAGAGGCGGGAAAAGCCGGCCGCCAACAAGCTCGCGTGCATAGTGCTGGACGACCCGCGCTCGGTGGTGTTGGGTTCGGAGCCGGTGCGCATCGATGGCGAGGTTGTGGGTCGCATCACCAGCGGAGGCTACGGGTATTCGGTCGAGCAGTCGATCGCGTACGCGTACGTCCCGTCAGCCACGCCCGTGGCCACCCGGGTCGAGGTCGACATCTTCGGCACCTGGTTCGGCGGGGCAATCACAAAAGACCCCCTGTACGACCCGGAAGGAACGAGAGTCCGAAGCTAAGATTTCTTCCCACTCCCGCAAAGCGGGGTGGATCAGGGAGAGGGCACCGCCGTGCGTGATTTCCCTCTTCCGCTCGGCGGGAGAAGGTCAGGGAGAGGGCGAAGCACTGCAATTGCCCTGTTAAGCGCGTTCCCTCGCTGCGGCGCGCCGGGCCAATCATGGCCACGTGCGGCGCGATGCGTTCACGACCGAGCGAGCGCGAGAACTACGACGGAACTCGAACGAAGCCGAACAACACTTGTGGTGGAAGCTTCGAGCCCACCAACTGGCCGGATACAAGTTCCGCCGCCAGCATGCGATTGGTAAGTACATTGCCGACTTCGTTTGCCTTCCGGCCCGCCTTGTCATCGAGGTTGACGGCGAAAGCCACGGCAACGATGAGAGGGAAGCGCTCGATGCGAAGCGAACCGACGAGATTGAGCGGGCCGGTTATCGAGTAGTCCGTTTCTGGAACCAAGAGGTGTTTACAAACATGGATGGTGTGCTCGAGGCAATCCTCGAGCATCTGCCGGCGGTCCCTCACCCTGACCCTCTCCCCTGAGGGGAGAGGGGAGTCTAGGCCCGTCCTCCCTCACCCTGACCCTCTCCCCGCGGAGCGGGAGACGGAGGCCAGGTACCGCTCGAACTCGGGTTCGGCGGCGGTTGCCAGCATGCGGGCGAAGTGTTTTGTCGCGTAGCCCTTGAAGTCGAAGTCCAGGTCTGAGATCCCGCTCTGCAGCACGCCCCACATCGCTTCGCGGAAGTCCGACATGAACCTCATCAGTCGCAACGCGGCGAGGTCCGTGTCCCGCTCGAGGCCGAAGTACGCCGCCAGGAGCCGGCGGTCGTCCTCGACGCTGAACCCGTGGTTCACCGACAGGTTGGCCAGGTCGAAGAACCGATCGCCCATGCCCGCGTACTCCCAGTCGACGATGCGGATCGCGCCGTCGTCCAGGAAGTTCGCGTTCAGCAGGTCGTTGTGGCAAGGCACGAGCGGCTGAGGGCCGCGAGCTGCGCGAATCCGCTCCGACACCTCGCGCGCGACGAAGAAATCCCTCGGCACCGAGGCGCCGTTCGCCTCGGCCTCGGCGCGGTAGTCGTCGACCACGGCGTAAGCGTCGAACCGGCCGGGGATCGCGGCAGCGCCGTGGAACCGTCGCAGCGCCTCCGCCACGCGTGGAAGCACCGAGGCGCTGCGCATCTCCTCCAGCGCGATCGGTCGCCCCTCGATGAAGCGCGTGACGAGCCAGCCCTCCGACTCGACGAAGTCGACGACGGAAGGCCCCACGCCGACCTCCTCCGCGCGCAGGCTCGCGGCGTGCTCGACGGCGCGGTCGATGCCCAGGAGCTCCGTCTTGGCTCCGCCCATCCGCAGCACGTAGACCGCCCCTTCAACGTCGACCTTGAAGTTCCGGTTGGTGATGCCGCCGCCGAGGGGCTCGATCGTCGCGTGGCGCCCTGGCCACAGCCGCTCGACGGCCGCCGAGACCCCATCCACAGTCGCGGATCGTATCTGCTTGAATGGGCCGCGTGAAGGTCGAAAAGCAGTCCACCCAGGCCGAGCTGACGGAGCTCCGCGCCAAGTTCGTCCCCCGCGGCATCACCTCAGCCCACCCGGTCGCCGTCGCGCGTGCAAAGGGATCGGAGATCTGGGACGTCGACGGCCGTCGCTACGTCGACTTCGCCGGGGGCATCGGCGTGATGAACGTCGGCCACGGGCACCCGCGCGTGATGGCGGCCGTGCACGGGCAGCTGGAGCGCGCCACGCACACCTCTTTCCAGGTGGTCGCCTATGAGTCCTACCTGCGCCTGGCCGAGCGCCTGTGCGAGGTCGCGCCGCTCGACGGACCCAAGAAAGCGATCTTCTTCAGCACCGGCGCCGAAGCGGTCGAAAACGCGGTCAAGATCGCGCGGGCATCCACCGGCCGGCCGGCTGTGATCAGCTTCCGTGGCTCATTCCACGGACGGACGCTTTTGACCCTGAGCCTGACCGGATCCGTGAGCCCGTACAAGCAGAACTTCGGCCCGTACGCCGCCGAGGTCTACCAGTCCCCTTTTCCGTACGAGTACCGCGGCTGGAGCACCGAGCGCGCGCTCGCCTCCCTGGAAAGCCTTTTCGAGTCCGAGGTGTCGCCCAGCCGGGTCGCCGCCGTCCTCATCGAGCCGGTGCTGGGTGAAGGCGGGTTCGTCCCGGCCCCGCCAGACTTCCTGCGCCGTCTGCGCGAGCTCACCAACAAGCACGGCATCCTTCTGATCGTCGACGAGATCCAGACCGGGTTCGGCCGCACCGGCAGGTTCTTCGCCATCGAGCACTCGGGGGTGCAGCCAGACCTCGTCACGGTGGCGAAGAGCCTGGCCGCAGGATTCCCGCTGTCCGGGGTGGTGGGTCGCGCGGACGTGATGGACGCGCCCGATCCGGGCGGCCTGGGCGGCACTTACGGCGGCAACCCCGTCGCATGCGCCGCGGGTGTCGCGGTGATGGACATCATGCGCGACGAGAAGCTCCCAGAGCGATCGGCCAGGATCGGGTCTGTCATCGAGGAGCGGATGCGAAGCTGGGCGGCCGAGCACGACCTCGTGGGTGACGTCAGGGTGGTGGGCGCGATGGCGGGCATGGAGCTCGTGCGCGACCGCACGACGAAGGAGCCGGCCGACAAAGAGGCGGCACGGATCCTCGCCGTCGCGCGCGAGAAGGGCCTGATCCTTCTGCGGGCCGGCACGCACCACAACGTGATCCGCACGCTGATGCCGCTGACGATCCCGGACGACCAGCTCGACGAGGGACTCGACATCCTCGGAGCGGCGCTTGGGGACGTGGCGGCGGAAGCGAAGAAAGCGGCAACCAAGTCATAAGGAAGGGGAGGGCTTCATGAGCACGACGCTGCGACGCCATGACATGTTCATCGGCGGAGAGTGGACGGCCAGCACGGGCGGCGAGGTCCAGGAGATCGTCAACCCGGCGACAGGAAAGGTCATCGCTCACGCGCCAAAGGGCACCCAGGAGGACGTAGATCGCGCTGTCGCGGCGGCCCGCAAGGCGTACGACGAGGTCTGGTCGGAAAGCACGCCGCGCGATCGCAGCGAGCGCATGCTCAAGCTCGCCGAGGCGATCGAGGCCAACGGAGACGAGCTCGCCCGGATCGAGTCCGAGAACGTCGGCAAACCGCTGGCGACGACGAAATCCGAGGAGATCCCGCCGATCGCCGACTGCTTCCGGTTCTTCGCCGGCGCCGCGAGAGTCCTGGAGGGCAGGGCGGCCGGCGAGTACATGAGCGGCTTCACGAGCTTCCTGCGCCGCGAGTCGCTCGGCGTCGTGGGCTCGATCGCGCCGTGGAACTACCCGCTGATGATGGCGGCCTGGAAGATCGGCCCGGCGCTGGCGGCCGGCAACACCGTCGTCCTCAAGCCGTCGGAGTGGACTCCCCTCACGGCGTTCAAGCTCGTGGAGCTTGCCGCGGACATCCTTCCACAGGGCGTGCTCAACGTCATCACCGGCGACGGCGAACCGGTGGGCGCCGGCATCGTCCGCCACCCCGGCGTCGCGATGGTCTCCTTGACGGGCGACGTCGGCACGGGCAAGGAGGTCGCGCGCGCGGCCGCGTCGACCTTGAAGCGGGTCCACCTGGAGCTCGGCGGCAAGGCCCCAGTGATCGTTTTCGACGACGCCGACCTGGAGAAGGTCGTCGAATGGATCAAGATCGGCGGCTTCTTCAACGCCGGCCAGGACTGCACCGCCGCCACGCGCGTGATCGCCGGCCCGAAGATTCACGAAAAGCTGCTCGGCGAGCTCGTGCCCGCGGTAAGCGGACTCAAGGTCGGCGACCCGATGGCCGACGACACCGAGATGGGCCCGCTCGTCTCAGAGGAGCAGGCCGTACGCGTGTCAGGCTTCGTCGACCGCGCCCGCAAGGCGGGGGCTGAGGTCCTAACTGGAGGGGCCAGGATCAAGAAGGCGGGGTCGTGGTACCAGCCGACCGTGGTCGTGCCCTCAGGTCCTGACGCGGAGATCGTCAACAAGGAGGTATTCGGTCCTGTCGTCACGGTGCAGCGGTTCAGCGACGAGGAGCAGGCGCTCGCGTGGGCGAACAGCGTCGACTACGGCCTCGCCGCATCCGTCTGGACCCGCGACGTCGGTCGCGCGCTGCGGATGGCGAGGAAGCTCCAGTTCGGGACCGTCTGGATCAACACGCACATCCCGCTCGTGAACGAGATGCCCCATGGCGGCTATAAGCAGAGTGGCTACGGCAAGGACATGTCGATCTACTCGCTCGAGGAATACACGCAGATCAAGCACGTGATGGCGTCCCTCGACTGAACGAGCTGAATGACCGGTAGCGTCCAACAAGAGAAGAAAGCCCCGGCGCTGCGGCTCGACGCCATCCGCAAGAGCTACGGCCACGTGGTCGCGGTGGCGGGCGTCGATCTCACGGTCGCGGAAGGTGAGTTCTTCACGCTGCTCGGGCCGTCGGGCTCGGGCAAGACGACCCTGCTGCGGCTCATTGCGGGCTTCGAGCGGCCGGACAGCGGCCGGATCGAGCTCGGAGGAAGGGACGTCACGTCGCTGCCGCCCCACCTGCGAGAGACCAACACAGTCTTCCAGGACTATGCGTTGTTCCCGCACATGAGCGTTGCGCAGAACATCGGTTATGGCCTGCGCATCAAGGGCGTCGCGGCCCCCGAGCGAAAGCGGCGTGTCGACCGCGCTCTCCAGATGGTCCGCCTGGCCGGCCTAGACCAGCGCCGTCCCAACCAGCTCTCGGGCGGCCAGAGGCAGCGCGTCGCGCTTGCGCGCGCGGTCATCAACGAGCCCGAGGTCCTTTTGCTCGACGAGCCGCTGGGCGCCCTTGACCTCAAGCTCCGGCAGGAGATGCAGATCGAGCTGAAGCAGATCCAGAAGGAGGTCGGGATCACATTCGTTTACGTCACCCACGACCAGGAGGAGGCGCTGACGATGAGCGACAGGGTCGCGGTGATGGCGAACGGGCGGATCGAGCAGATCGGCTCCCCCGTCGAGGTGTACGAGCGACCGGCAAGCGAGTTCGTCGCCGGCTTCATCGGCATCTCCAACGTGTTGCTGAGAGATGGCGTCCGGTTCGTCGTCCGGCCGGAGAAGATCCGGATGCTCATGGAGGGCGAACAGCCCCAGCCCGGAATGACTGTGGAACCCGGCACGGTGGAGGAGGTCGTGTACGTGGGCATGTCCACGCGCTACGTGGTCCGCCTCGACCGCGGCGAGCAGCTGGTCGCGGTGCGCCAGAATATGGACGCCGCCGGCGACGCCCAGCAATTCCAGGGCAGGCCGGTGAGGCTCGCCTGGACGGAAGACCACACCTACGTGCTCGATACCAAGGAGAGGTAAGCAACATGAGTTCATCAGCAGGGTGGCCGCGCGTGGTGCGGCTCGGATGTTTCCTGGCGGCCGCTGTGGTCGCCGTCACAGCCTGTGGTTCGAACACGACCACCGGCGGCTCGACGCTTCAGCAGCCCCCGACCGCGAACTTCAAGACGCCGACCACGATCGGCGCGGGCGAAGGCCAGCTGAACCTCATCGCGTGGGAAGGCTACGTCGACGACTCATGGGTGAAGCAGTTCACAACTCAGACCGGATGCAAGGTCAATGCCAAGTACGCGGGCTCCTCGGACGAGATGGTGAGCCTCATGAAGGATGGGGGCGGCGGCCAGTGGGACATGGTGTCCGCTTCGGGTGACGCCGACCTGCGCCTCATCTACAGCGGCGACGTCAATCCCATGAACGAGAAGCTGATTCCTGACTTCGTGAACTTCCAGACCTACTTCAAGACGCCGCCTTACAACACCATCAACGGCGTCCACTACGGGATCTCGCTTCAGTGGGGGCCGAACACCCTCCTTTACAACACCAAGAAGTTCGTCAACCCGCCGACCAGCTGGAGCGTCCTGTACGACCCGGCGAACAAGGGCCTGGTGACGGTGCCCGACAACCCGATCCAGATCGCGGACGCGGCACTCTACCTGAGCAAGACCCAGCCGAAGCTCGGCATCAAAGACCCCTACGAGCTGACCAAGGCGCAGTTCGATGCCACGGTCGCCTTGCTGACGCAGCAGCGGCCGCTGATCAAGAAGTACTGGGCCCTCGCCTCGGACGAGATCTCCCTGTTCCAGAACGGCGACGTCACCGTCGGAGCGGCGTGGCCGTACCAGACCATCCAGCTCAAGGCGGCCGGCGCGCCGGTCGCCGACACGATCCCCTCGGAGGGCGCGACCGGATGGGGCGACACGTGGATGATCGCCAGCAAGGCGCCGCACCCCAACTGCGCTTACCTCTGGACCGCTTACGTGAGCACGCCAAA
>DAIPXW010000059.1:0-9035 GCA_036783075.1 Candidatus Dormiibacterota bacterium
GCCCGCGGTTTGCTTAGAGCGTCTGGGCTTGGAACGTCAGCGTTCTTGTAATGCGTCAGCTCCTGCGTCAGGTAGTTGCAGACGAACATGCCCCGCTCTCCGAGGACGGTCACCTCGCGGATCTTGGTCGGCGTGAGCCAGTTGACCTGCAGCACTCCGAGCACTCCGCTGTCGAACTTGAGCAGCGCATTGAGGATGTCCTCGTGGTCGGTGTGGATGCGCTGCTCGGTCTCGGCGTAAAGCCGCTGGACCTCCGAACCCGCGAGCTGGTACATGACGTCCAGGTCGTGCGTGGCGAGATCGATGACCACGCCGACGTCACGGATGCGCGCCGGGAACGGACCCTGGCGCCGTGCCTGCAGCTGAAAGATCCTCCCGATCTCCCCCGCGGCGACGCGGCGCTGCAGCTGGCGGACCGCGGGGTTGAACCGTTCGATGTGGCCGACAGCGAGGGTGCGATCAGCATCCTTCGCAGCTGCCATGAGCTGGCGGCCCTCCGCCAGGTCGACAGCTATCGGCTTCTCGATCAAGACGTGGAGGCCCCTCTTCAGCACTGCCAGGCCGGCCTCGAGATGGAAGCGGGTCGGCACCGCCACCACCGCCGCGTCCAGCTTCACCTCCTTTTCGAGCATCTCGCTCCAGGACGCGTAGCCCGGAACCCCGTACTTGTGACTCACGGCTTCGACCATCGCCTGGTCCTGGTCGCAAACCGCCGCGAGCTGAGACCCGTCAAGGTCCGCCAGCACCCGGAGGTGGTTGCGGCCCATCGCGCCGAGGCCGATGAGAGCGATCCGGGTCACGGCATCGCCGCGACCTTTCGCACGGAATGGACGATCCGCTCCAGATCCGAATCGGTCAGCGCGGGATGCACCGGCAGCGACAGAACATGGTCCGCCATCCGTTCGGCAACCGGCAGCGAGACGCCGTCATAGCCGAGGTTGGCATAAAGGGGCTGGCGGTGGACCGGAACCGCATAGTGGATCGCGGTGCCGACACCAAGCTCGAGCAGCCGCCGTTGAAACCGGTCGCGATCGCCTCCGATTACGACCGTGTACTGGTGATAGACATGACGGTAGCCCGGGCGCTCGGTCGGCGTGACGACCTCTGCGATACCCGCCAACCCTTCGTCGAGGACCGTAGCGTTGCGCCTGCGCCTCTCGTTGAATCGATCCAGCTTCGCCAGTTGCACGCGGCCGATCGCCGCCGCTATGTCGGTCATCCGGAAGTTGAAGCCGAGCACGTCATGGTGATATCGATGCGCGGCGCCGTGCTGACGGAGCACCCCAACGCGTTCAGCCACGCCGGCGTCGTGGGTTGTGACCATCCCACCTTCGGCCGTCGTCATGTTCTTGGTGGGGTAGAAAGAAAAGGAAGCGCTGACACCGAGCGCGCCTGCCTTGCGGTTGCCGACCGCGGCGCCATGAGCCTGGCAGGCGTCCTCGATCAGGACCAGGCCGCGCCGGTCCGCGATCTCACGTAGCTCAGGGATTTGGGCCGGGTGGCCATAGAGATCGACCGGCATGATCGCTTTTGTCTTGGGCGAGATGGCTGCTTCCACCTTCGCCGGATCCAGGCAGAAGGTCTCGGGCTCGATGTCGACGAAAACCGGACGCGCGCCGACGAAGAGCGCCGAGTTGGCCGAGGCGATAAAAGTGAACGGGCTGGTGATCACCTCGTCACCGTCGTGCAGTCCGTGCGCAAGCATCAACAGATGCAGCGCAGCGGTGCCGGAGTTGACCGCGACCGCGTGCTCGGCACCGCACCACGAGGCAAACTCGCGCTCGAAGGCTTGAACCTCCGGTCCTTGCGCAAGCTGACCGCTGTCCAGCACGCCCAGCACGGCCTTCTTCTCTTCGTCGCCGATCTGGGGCGCGGACACCTGGATCACTTTCAAATTGCGTTGACCGACCCCAGGTGCCGCATCGATTCGGCCGGGATGTCGTAGGCGCGACCGCACCGGGAGCATGCGTATGCCGTCTGGTCCGACCCACGCCTGGTCAGAGGATTGCCACAGTCGCACGCAAAACCCTTTAGCCGCGCCGGGTTGCCCGCTACGATCCCGCGCTCCGGAACGTCGCGCGTGACCACTGCTCCCGCTCCAACCATGGCCATGCGGCCGACCCGGACTCCCGGAAGGACGACTGCGCCGCCACCGATCGCCGCGCCGGACTCGACTATCCCCTGGCTGACGACCCAGTCCGCGTCGGATTTGGGAGATCCGTCGGGATTCACCGCCCGAGGGTGCTTGTCATTGAGCAGCATCACGCCGGGCCCAAGGAACACGCCGCGTTCGAGGCTGAAGCCGTGAAACACGGAAACCCCGTTCTGCAGCTTGCAGAAGTCTCCGATGCGCACGTCCTTGTCGACGTAAACGCCCTTGCCGAGAATGCACTGCTTTCCGATCACGGTGCCCTCGCGAACCTGAACGTGGTGCCAGATTCGGGTTCCTGCGCCAATCTGAGCCCCTTCGGACACCTCCGCCGTCGGATGGATGTACGCGGTTTGGTCAGACACTCGAGGTTATCTTGGCACGCAATCTCGGGATGTTGAGAAACGCGCCGTTCAGGCTTTCTCCTGCTCTGGGGAGCGGCTTTCGATCGATCGGCCGCCCGGGACGTCGGGTTCCTCGACGGCCGATGCCGGGACCTGCACCGCCGTCTTGAGGACCCGGACCACCTCGTCAGACTTTCCCTCATGGGCCAGGCGGCCCAGGCGTTCCACGGTCCAGGCGAGATCCTCCTCCTTGCCAGGCATGGGAGATATCACCTCTCGGATGGAGGCATGGCTTGTCGGACGCCACCCCTCGTCCGGAGCAAGCAGCTCCTCGGTCATCCGCTCGCCGGGCCGCAGGCCCGTGAACACGATCTTGATGTCGATGTTCGGCCGCAACCCACGCGAGCGGATCAGGTCGTTGGCGAGGTCGTAGATCTTGATCGGCTCACCCATGTCAAGCATGTAGAGGTGGCTCGCCCTGCCCATCGTCAGCGAGCTGAGCACCAGAGATGCGGCTTCGCCGATGGTCATCATGTACCGAGAGACCTCCGGATGCGTGATGGTGACGGGGCCTCCATGCTCGATCTGACGCTCAAACAACGGCACCACGCTGCCCCTGCTCCCGACGACGTTGCCAAAGCGCACCGCCCAGCAGCTCATAGAGCCGCGATGGGCCAGCACAAGCTGTTCGCATAGCCGCTTCGTACACCCCATCACCGAATGCTTCGTAGCAGCCTTGTCCGTCGAGATCAGAATGAACCGCTTGACGCCGACCGCTTCCGCGCAGCGCAACGTATTCCACGTGCCGACCACGTTTGTTTCCACAGCCTGGACAGGGTGGGATTCCAGCATCGGTACGTGCTTGTACGCGGCTGCGTGAAAAACGATCTCGGGTCTCTCGTCTGCGAACACCCTCAGCAGCTGATCGTGATCGGCGATGGAGACCAGAGCCTCCCGCAAATCGAGCGTGCTCGTCACCCTCAGCTCTTCGGCGAGCTCGAACAGCCCGCTTTCGTTGATGTCGACCAGCACGAGGCGTTGGGGCCCCATGGCGGCCACGAGCCCGCATATCTCAGAGCCGATCGATCCTGCCGCGCCGGTCACAAGGACAACGCGATTGCGGATCTCTGAAGCGGCGAGCTCGAGATTGATCTCGCGCTCATCGCGTCCAACCAGGTCGTCTGCCGACAGCTGCCGCAGCCTGAATCCGCTGGCGCGCGGGAACCATTCATCCGCGGCGGGCACGATGAAGACCGGTAGCTGGGCCGCGAGGCAATCGGAGTAGAGCTTGCGAGCTTGAACGCGATCCACGGCGCGACCCTCCACGAACGCCACCCCTTGTGCCTCTGTCTCCTTGATCCAGCGCCGGAGATGGGCGGCCGTGCCCAGAACAGGTAGGCCCATCAGCGTCTGCCCCACATCCGCGGCGCCGGTGGTCACGACGGCGACCGGCGTCCAATCGGGGCTGTGCTGCTGAAGCAGCGTTTTGACGGTGGCGTATCCGCTCAAGTCCTGAACCACCACGAGCAACCGGTTGCCCGTCGGTCGGGGTGAGGTGAGGAGGCGCGGTAGAAGACGGAGCAGGCCGACTCCGATGACCACCCCCGGCGCGGCGAGCACGGGCGCAAGGAGTCGCAAAGGGCGATATCCGTCTGGAACCAGGAGGTTGATGATCGTGACCAGCAGCGAGGCTTCAATCACGGCGAGGCCAACTGCAAAGGCGTCGTTCAAGCCCGCCATGGACCAGACGCGACGGTAGAGATGGAAGCGCGCTTCACCCGCTCCCATGGCGATGGCCACCAGGCCCAGGGACGTCACGGGATACCACGGAGACGTCTCCGACGATGGGGAGCCGTACCCGCTCGAGTTGACGGCCATGATCACCACCCAGAACAGGCATACCTCGGCCACGAAGATCGGCCCGTACTTCAGAGCACCGCGCGCCAGCCTAGACAGTCGCCCGGTGAGCGCAGCTGAGTTCACGGCGCTCTCAGCCTAGTCGAAGGACCACGGGAATGGGATGTAAGCTAGCCGTCGGATCACGCTCATCCTGTGAACGATGCTAAAGCCGTTTCCGACCCCGCGGGAGGGTCCAGGTTGACAGCTCTCGAGATCCAGCCGCCCGAGGAGCTGTCGAACCTGGAGATCTCGCCCGCCGTGACCGCGCGCCGCTTTGCCCTGAGTATTCGGGAGCGACGCGTGGTGCTTGCCATCGGCGACTTTGTGGTTGCGGCGCTAGCCACCGTGCTCGCCTACGCGCTCCTTCATCGCCCTCACGCCCATCCGCTGGAGTTGATCGACCCGTTCATCATCGGCACGATCTGGGTCCTTGCGCTGGTCGTCACGGACGGCTACGCGTTCCAGATCCCGAGCAACCGGCTGGAAAGCGGCGTTGCCGTCGTGAAGGCGCTTCCGATCAGCTCGTTGCTGACGGTGCTCGTCTTCTTCATACACCCCTACGTGCTGTCGCGTCCCGTTCTCCTCGGGGCGATCGGGATCAGCGGGGGGTTGATGATCCTGCTCCGCACCACCGTGGCGCGTGCCCTCCTGCATGAATCACTGGCCACACAGGTGGTAGTGATCGCCGACACAGCCCCGAACCCCGAGCTGATCGCCGCGCTCCAGGCGGCGAGGTTCGAATACAGGATGGTCGGCACTCTGATGCGAGACGAAGGGCACGATGCGGCGTGGCTCGTCGACCAGGCGAGGAGCCTGCTGAATCGAACCGGCGCGCAAGAGGTAGTCGTCTCGAACAACGAGCTGCGGCTCGTGCCAGGGCTGATCGAGGAATGCCTGACGCGTGGAGTACGGCTGGTATCGGCGGCGAGCCTCGTCGAGACGTACATGGGGCGCGTGCCCCTCGATTCGATCGACGTCCACTGGTACCTCGGGCTGCCGGACAGCGATGTGTGGAAGCGGCCCTACGCCGCCGGGCGGCGCCTGTTCGACCTGCTGCTGTCGGTGGTGATAGGCGTGCCTTTCCTCGTCTTGCTGCCCGTGCTCGCGCTGCTCATCAAGCTCGACTCCGCAGGCCCGGTGTTTCTCGTCCAGCGTCGCGTGGGTGAGAGCGGGCGAGAGTTCGACCTGCTCAAGCTGCGCACCATGGCCAACGACGCCGAGGCGGACGGTGCCCAGTTCGCCTCCGAAAAGGATCCACGCGTGACGCGGGTAGGGCGGTTCCTCCGGGCGACACGGCTCGACGAGTTTCCTCAGCTTCTGAACATCATCAGGGCGGAGATGAGCTTCATCGGCCCACGTCCTGAGCGCCCAGAGTTCGAGCGAGACCTGGAAGCGAAGATCCCCCACTTCAGGTCACGGCTGCTCATCAAGCCCGGCCTCACAGGCTGGGCGCAGATCAAAGGCGGGTACGCGAGCAGCACCGAGGAGATCAGCCGCAAGCTCGAGTACGACCTGTACTACATCAAGAACCGCTCTTTTCGGCTCGACCTGCAGATCCTCTTCGGCACCTTCGGTACGGTGCTCGGGTGGAGAGGGCGCTAGGGCTCGACCCGCTCGCGCCTCAGCAGGCGCCGGCCCAGCCGCATCCCGGCCAGCCCGGATTCCCGCGTGCGAGCCACCAGCAGCGCTACGTCGCGCGGTCGGGCGATGAGCAGGCCGCGCAGGGTCATCGTCGAGTGGCGGATCACCCACGTCAGGTTGAGGAGCATGGCCGATGAGTACGCCACCGATGAGGCGACTGCAGCGCCTCTGAACCCGTACCGCGGGATGAGGACGAGGTCGAGAATCAAGGTCATGACGAGGCCGAACGACGCCGCCAGGAGGTCGACCTTCAGCCGGTTCCGGCCCAGCAGGTACATCGAGAGGATCCTGCCCACCGAGAAGGTCACTATCCCGGGCAGCAAGAGCCAGACGGCCCACGTGCTCTCGGTGAACGCAGCGCCGAAGAAGAACACCACGATGAACGGTGCAAACACCGCGAGCAAGCACGCGCAGCCGAAGGCGAGAAGGGCCACCACGCGCGCGACCCGTTCGGTGATACGGTCCGCCTCCTCTGCCTGGGATGACGCGACCCTCGGGGCGAGCACGATGCTGGCCGCGTTCGCGATGAACCACACGATCTCGGCCAGAGAGGTGCCAACCGAATACAGGCCGACCTGGCGCGCTCCGGCGAAGATGTTGACGATGAACACGTCGAACCTGTAGTTGACGAAGGACGTGAGGCTGCCGAGGTAGCTGAGCAGCCCGAATCGTAAGAGTGACCGCAGCGTCCGCAGCCGGAGTCGGAGCGACAGATGGGACAGTGGCGCGACCGAGTGCACCGCCCACGCGGCCGTGACGGCGGCGCTGGCGGTCCAGGCCCAGACTGCGCCCAGGGTCCGATCTCTGAAAACAAACAGCGAGATCACGAGCGCGACCGTCGGTGCGGCGTACTGGACCAGCAGCACCGCGTTGAAATGCACGAAGCGCTGACCGCCCTGCAACAGGCTCTGCATAAACGCGGTGAGCAACATGAAGGGCACCGCGCCGCTCGCGATCACCACGAAGTTCGATCCGATCCCGAGCACCGTGCTCGCCCTGGTCACGACGACGAGCACGAGGACTATTAGAAAGCACGACGTTCCAACCAAGAGGGCAAGAGATGTTGCATGACCGATCAGCTCGTCGAGATCGATCAGCTTCTTGCTGAGGTGGTAGACGTTCGCGGGTCCGATTCCGAGCTGCGCGAGCAGCGACACGATGCCCGAGAACATCACAGCGACCGCGTAGACGCCCCTTCCCTCGGGACCAAGACTTCTGGCGAGGATGACATTCGTAGCACCGGAGAAGAGGAAAGCAACCACGCGCGTTCCGAGGGTGAGTGACGCGGAAGCCATCAGTCCGCCGGCTCTGCGACCGAGCGGCGGCGCTGTCAACGCGAGCTCAGCGGCTCGCTTATGACGAATCGAGGAATCGCCATGGCGTTACCGAGTCTAGCTCCGTCGCCATTCACCGCAAGCGCTTGCTCAAGGTGGGTTCCCATACCATTTAGCCGTGACTGCGGACCGGCCAGGCTCTCGCGGCCTGGCGAGCGCTCCAGCGGCCGTCGCGAAACCCAACGACCAGTCGCCGGGGTTGGTGACGAGAGTCGCCGAGACCATCGCGAAGTTCGGACTGCCCGCCTTCATCCTCTGCCTGCCCCTCGAGTTCACGTCGCTGTTCCTGCCGCTGCAGCTGGCGCGGATCGTCCTGTTGATCGTCGGAGTCGCGTTCGCGTATCTCGTGCTCACCAGACGCCGAACACTGGTCCTTCCGCTGAGCACGAGCGGCGCGATGCTCGGCCTATTTGCAGTCGCGTCCCTGGCCAGCTGGATCTCCGCCCGCTCGCCAGGCTCTACGAACCTGGTCGGTGACCTCGTCGCCTACTCACTGATGGCAGTGCTCGTGGTCAACCTGGCGCGAACTGAGGAAGAGGTTCGCAGATCATGGGCAGCCTTGCTCTTGTCAGCCCTGGCGATCGCACTTCTCGGCGCCGTTCTCTATTACACGCACTCATCGATCTGGAGGCCGGACCCGGATCACCTGGGAAGGGTAAATGCCACGTTCGCCGATCCAAACATCAGCGCCCGATTCTTCAATCTGGCCATATGCGCGGCGATCTTGATGTACGCGGCCCGCCGGCAGCCGACCTGGTTGTCGGTCGGAACTGTGGTCTCCTGTGCTGCGATATTCCCTCTCACTTTCTCCAAGTCTGGGTACTTCATCCTCGTCGTCACTGTCGTCATGATCGTCCCCATGGCCATCGACCGGAGGCGAGCGTCGGCCCTGGCTGCTGTCGCACTGGTTATCTTCGTGGCCGCCATCGCCATCAACACCGACACCAGGGACCGGGCGAACATCGTGTGGCACTCGTTGACCCAATCCGCGCAGAACGTGTCGCAGCGGCAGAACGTGTCTCAACCGACCGGCGCCACCGGCCAAGGTCTGGGCGGCGTCGAGCTCGATCCGGTGAGGACTTACTTGATCCAAGCAGGTTGGCAGATGTTCCGGGACCACCCCGTGACCGGAGTCGGTTTCGGCGGCTTCCAGCACGCCCTTCTAACTACGTACAAGAGTTTCTTGCCCGCAAATCCTCCCGCCACGCTCTCGCACACCTCGGCGATCACGATCTTGTCCGAGCAAGGCCTGATCGGCGGCCTCCTCTTTCTTGCGTTCCTGGGGCTTCTGCTGCGCGAGGTCATCTACTCTCTCGTCCGGCGCACGCCGTGGCGGTTGTGGGTCGTCACTCCCGCCGTATTGATCGCCCCGATCCTCGCCTACAGTCAGTTCGAGGGCCGCCTCATCGAAGAGCCCTACCTGTGGCTGGCGCTTGGCCTGTTCTACGCCGCCAGGACGCTCGAGAGCCCAAGTCGAACACTCCCATTGGTCGCATGACGACTGTCGCCGTCGTCGGCCTGGGCAAGATCGGGCTACCGCTCGCGGCGCAGTTTGCCGGCAAGGGCGTGAAGGTCATCGGCTGTGACGTGCTGCCGCAGGTCGTCGACGCGACCAATCGCGGCGTCTCCCACGTCCGTGAGGAGCCCGGGCTCGACCAAGCACTCGCA
>DAIPXW010000060.1:0-8973 GCA_036783075.1 Candidatus Dormiibacterota bacterium
CGGCATGCCGTTCCAGGACGTGATGCTCGACGACTCCGAGTCGTCACAGCCGATCTTCCGGCACACCTCTCCGAGCGCCTTCCGCGGACCTGCCACCAGGTCCTCGAACCGCAGAATGTGGAACCGGGACGGATATTTCGCTTTGAAGCGAAGGGCAAATTGCTGGTTCAACGTCCACCCGAGCATGTAGTGGTCTAGCGAAAGAGGAACCGGCCGGCGCTTTGTCTCCGCGTAGGCCGACCAGGGGTTCCTCACCACGTGCAGGACATGCGCATCGGGCAGCTCGCCGAGGATCTTGTCCGCGTCCACCACGATGATCGGGCTATACCCGACGTAAAGCGATTGCTCGGACGTCCGCTTGAAATTCTTCCACGTTTCGAAAGTGGCGCGGAAGAATGCAGCCACGTTAGCGGCTCGAGAGCGGCCGGTTTCGCCGACCAAGCGAACATAGACGTCGCGCCGTTCGTCATCCGACATCTGGAACTCGACATGTCGAAACTTGCTCGCGCCTGGCGTGCGCACACGGACCCGGGCTTCCTCGTCGATGATCGCGTTGTAGTCGTCCTGCGGCCGGGCGTCCAGAGCGAAAACCGGCCACCGGTACTTGACCGGAAAAGTCGACGACAAGGCATCGACGACGAGCCTGGTGCCGAGCTGTGACTCGAACGGATATACCAACATTTGCGGGTGTCCGTCGAGGAACCGCTGCGTGGTGTTGCCGCCGTTCTCGTACATAGCCGAGATCATCAGGAATTTGAAGTCAGTGCTCACCGCGCCCCTTCATGTGCTTGTTTGAAGGCATAGAAGAGTACCCGCTCTCCTTCCGAACCTTTCCGATCGCCTCGGAACGGAAATCCTCGCGACAGCGACGATGGGATCCATTCGATGGCGAAGACCTGGTTGCCCACCGGCCAGGTCAGACTGCCTAGAACGGTGCCCTTGGCAACATCGATCGCATACACCGCGCACATCGAACTGTCCACGTCAAGGCCGGGAGCGAACTGCCGAAAGCGTGGAATGACGCGCGACGTGCCCACGAATGCGACGCCTTGATGAAAGCACAGGCCGCGCGTCCAGCCCGGCAGCTTGATGAGCGGTTCGAACATTCCGGAATCGACCACGCCGAACTCGCCATATCCGCTGTTGTCGATCCAAATCCTTGCCGCGTGCAACCGAGCGGAGTGCGGCCGGGTCAGGCCCCTGGCGATCACGTCGCGGCTAACACCGGAGAAGACGACACCGCGTCGGTCGACCGGGAAATTGCGATACGACGGCCGCCGGTTGGTCAGCCGGTCGGTCGAGGCCGAGAAGAAGCTCTTCTTCAGGTCGGCCCCAGCGGCGATGGAATTGAGCTGCAGGTGGTTGCGGGTGAAGACGGGCCCATCTGGCGTCTCTATACAACGCGGCCACCAAACCCGCTCGGCGCGCCCATCATCGTGAAGACGCACCACCGCGTTTTCGCCGACCGCATTGCCATGCAAGTGGGCACCGACCATCGCCAGGTCGTGGAGGTAGAGGCATCCAGGCACGATGCGCGAACGGATTGGGACCAAAGGCCGGAATTCGGCCAGGTCGCGTTCGCTCGAAGAGGCGACATCGCTGCGTTCCTTGAGACCAGACACGGGCGCCAGGTCGTACAGCTGATTTGGATTACGGGTGCTCGCCACGTGGACGATACCCCGCTTGCGGTCGGCCGCCAAGCCCGATGGGTGAGGCAGCGGCAGATATGTTTGCGTGGGCCGCTCTCCCCGTCGCAAACCTGGCGACAGGGCGATGACGAGGTGCTCATACTCCCGGGTCACCAGCAACGTGATCTTGTGCTCAGCCAGCAGATCCCACCAATCACCCCGGACGCGAAACTTGAGCAGCTCGGGTTCGGAGCGGCTGGCATCGCTCCACCGGCTGATCACCTGGGCCGGGTCTCGCCACTCGGAATCGTGGGTGGACCACAGGCGGTTCAGCTTGCTGGGCGGGAGAGCCATGAACTCTTCCTCCAAAGAGCGAGAGCTCCCCAGTAGAGGCGGACCGCGGATCCATAGCCTGTCGTTGACTTGCCGCCATGGCGGCGGGTCGAGAAGACCGGAACCTCGATCATCGGATAGTCGCTCTGCCGGCAACGGATGCAGAACTCGGTGTCGATGAGGTCGCTGTCCAGCTGCAGGTGCAGCAGATCGTCAAAGCTGCGCGGGAACACCTTTGGTGTTCCGTTGACGTCCCAGTTCGAGAGGTCGAAGAGCGTCCTGCATTCGATGTTGAAGAGCAGGGAGCCTAGGCGCCGGCGCCAGTTCTCACGGATCTTACGGTTGGCCTTCACCACGACTCCGCCGTAGGCGACCGCATAAAGCAGGCAGAACACAAGGTCTTGCGCCGTGGTGCGCGCCGAGTTCGTGTAGCAGACGACGTCGCCCTCGGCGGTCTGCAGACCAAGTCGCACAGCGGGGCCCCACCCACGCTTCTCAGAGGTGATGACCTTCACGCAAGGCAGTTCAGCGGCAAGCCGGTGACATACGTTGAGCGAGTTGTCACGCGATGCGTTCTCGACCAGCATAAGCTCATACGGAGCGGGCACTTTGCGCAGCTCGCTGACGAACTCCCGGATCAAAGGCTCGATGTGGTCGGCCTGGTTGTGGACTGGCAGGATGATCGAGATCAGCGACGGAGTCGGTGTCACGCGAATGTTCCAGCGACTGCACCCCGAGCCGTATCCGCCAGCGAGCCGCAATCCAGACCGTGCCTCCGGTTGAGAAAGGCGTCGCTGCCGGTTATGCCCGAGGGCGGCCCCGAGACGCCCAAGCGCACGATCTTGCAACGGATGGCATGCTCGGCGACCACCTCGCAGGCAAGCGAACCGAGTCCTCCGGTCACCTGGTGGGCCTCGACCGTAATCGCGACCGGGAACCTGGAAAGCAAGTCGACCAGGTCGGCGACCGGCGGCGGATTGACCGTTGAGATGACGCCCAGAGTGCTGTGCAGCCCGGTCGCCGACAGCTTTTCGACGGCCGCCGCGGCCTCGGCCGACACGGCGCCCATCGCCAAGAACAGCAGATCGGAGCCTGTACCGAGCACGTTGACGTGACCCAGCTCGAAGCGGCCCTCGAGTCCCGCGACCACGCGAAGGTCATCCTTGCCGATTCGGTAGTAGATAGGGCCCGGCAGGTCCCAGGTCGCGCGCAAGGCGGACAGGGTTTGCTGGTGGTCAGCAGGAACGACCACGGTCATGCTCGGCTGGATCCTCATCACCCCGACGTCCTCCAGGCCGTGGTGGCTCAGCCCGGCTGATCCGTACTCGAAGCCGCCTCCCACGCCGACGATCCTGACGGGAAGGCGGTGCATCGCGGCGGCGTTGCGAATGAACTCGTAACCGCGCATTGAGGCGAAGGTCGCGATCGAATAACAGAACGGCAGGAAGCCGCAGTCGGCGAGGCCGCATGCGGCGCCGACCATGTTCTGCTCGGCGACGCCGACGTTGATGAAGCGATCTGGGTACGCGTCAGAAAACGGCTCAAGGGCCATGAAACCCAGGTCGCCGGTCAGCAAGACGATGCGCTCGTCCCGCGCTGCGATCTCGACCAGGCCTCGAACAAAAGCAGCCCTCATTGCAGACTCTTGATGTCGTTGAGTGCCACCTCGTAATCCGCCTGAGACATGGGAAGGTAATGCCACCTGATCTGGTTCCGCATGTAAGACACGCCCTGGCCGAACACTGTGTGAGCAATCAGCACATGCGGCGCCTTCGGTCGGTCCTTGAGGGATGCGAAGGCCTTTGCGAGTCCCGGTACGTCATGACCGTCAACATGGAGCACGTCCCAACCGAAGGCGCTCCACCTGTTGCCCATCGGTTCGAGCGACAGCACATCCTTGGTGTAGCCCAGCGCCTGCTGCCCGTTGAGGTCGACGATCGCCACCAGGTTGGCGAGGCGTAAATGCGCCGCCAGCATCACCGCTTCCCAGAGCGAACCTTCATCGCATTCCGCATCGCTAACGAGGACGAAGACTCGACGACTCGATCCCTGCATCCGTGCGCCGAGCGCTGCGCCCACGCCTATCGAGAGGCCCTGTCCAAGCGACCCGGTCGAAAAGTCGACACCGAGCAGCTGCGAGTCGGGATGGACTCCGAGGAGGCTGTCGTCGGCACAGTAGGTATCGAGCTGATCGGCATTTAGCCACCCGCGCAGGTGGAGGGCGGCGTACAGAGCCAAGGCGGCATGGCCCTTCGAGAGGATGAACCGGTCCCGCTCGGGATCGTCCGGGCCTTCGGCTCTCAGAACTCCGCCGAAGAGCGCGGCGAGGATTCCTGAGATCGAAAGCGCCGACCCGATGTGTCCGACTCTGGCCCGCATCGATTGTTCGAGCACGATCCGGCTGATCTCGTATGCAGAAACGCTTGGATTACGTGGTTGTTTGGACAATCCAGAGGGCGTAAGAATACCTGCCGATACCCAACTCAGCCTCGCTCAAATAACACAAAAAGTTGAGCTCGCGCGGCTCCGTCACGGTCTCCGCTTAGCGAGCTCGACCGCGTTGCGCAGAGTTCGCCGGCTCGGGACCGGTAGGAATCGACGACGTGCGCAGCCTCTTCCCTCTCCAAAGCTCAAAGCGACCAGCTTCTTTGACGGCAAGCAGAAAAGCAGGCAACCAAAGCGGGAGTGCGACGACGGCGTACCGGTCGCCTTGGTTGAAGTCCAGGCCGCTGGCCAGAAAGACGTTCAGCGCAGCGAAGCAGATCAGTGCGAGCCGGCCATCTCGGGACCGCCAAAGCGCCACGCATACAATCGGGATCAGCGCAAGCAACAGGACGAAGAACGTGAGCTGCGTGGCCAGAATCGCAAATTCAAGATGCGGGTGGCCAGTCAGGAAGTTACTGCCGGCCAGAAGGTTTTCCCGCACCGTTGACGCGAACACGAGCACTGCATCCCCGGCATGGTTGAGCACAAAGTGTGCGGCGTCCGAATAGCTGACGTCGGCCATCCGCAGGCGTGCCGTCTGAAGGTCAGGGCTATGCCCGATGGCCACGTCGAGGCGCGGCAGGAAGTACTCACGAAGAGCCCTCCCTCCGACGTTCGAGAAGCCGAAGTACCCGTTGAAATGAACCATCACCCAAAGCTGAATGGCAGGCGGGATCAAACAAGCAGCGAAGACAACCGCGGCGACAGCTCGCGCTTCGGTCCTCATGATTCCGACCACCAGCACGACAGCCACGACAGCGAGTAGGAACTCGAACTCCGGCTTTACCACCACCAGCAGGGTCACGGGTAACAGGACCCAGGCCACCTGCCCCGGTGTCGGCCGTATGGTGAGTCGCGAAAGGCCGTAGACCCATATGGCCAGCAGTGCGATCGCGGTGGGCTCGGTCAATCCCTCGAAGGTGAGCATGATCAGAGACAGGTTGACGGCGAGCACGAGGAATACGAGAGCGGCGGCCCACTCGGACTTCACGAAGCGATATGTCGCGGCAGCGCAAAAGTTGAGGGCTGTGAACCAGACTGCCACGTTGAGAAGCCAGACTCCGCGAACGCCACCGACGCGCTCGGCCAATCCGAGCAGCAACGGATAAAGGAACGGACGCCAGTTCGATGCCACCGAGCTCGGCCGGGCTCCAAATATCCAGTCGGCCACCTCGCGGTACTCGCGCGAGTCTTGGGAGCCGAAGACACTCACATCGATGTGCGCGAATGCGCCGGACGTCCAGCCGACAAGGAAATAGCTGATCACTGCAATCAAGTTGAGGATCAGCAGTGTCGACCGCTTCAAGGGCCCATTATCACCAAGGCGCGCCAGCGTGGGACCAAGTTGCCGCGTGGAAGCTTGACCGCGCGTGGAACTTGCGCATGTGGGCCATCATCGGCGCCGCCGCCACGATCATCATCGGCTTGCTGTTACTTTTCGGGCTGGCATGACGGGTTCTGACAACGATCGGACAGGCAGCAACAGGCGGGGTCTGACCATGAACTGCGAAACTCAACTGCCATGACCTCTCCCGCGATCGCAGTCGAGCGTCTCGCCCGCTCGTTCGGCCAAACCCATGCGCTGGTCGACGTCAGCCTTGAGGTCCCTACGGGCAGCGTCTGCGCACTTCTTGGCCGTAACGGCGCCGGCAAAACCACCGCCGTCCGAATCCTCACCACCCTGCTGTCAGCCGACAGAGGGCGAGCCCAGGTGGCTGGATTCGACGTCTTCAGCCAGGCTGACAAGGTACGAGCTCGCATCGGAGTCACAGGCCAAACCGCAACAATGGACGAGCTCTTGACCGGGCAGGAGAACCTTGAGATCGTCGGTCGCTTCTGCCATTTGGGAGCGGCGACCTCGCGCCTTCGCGCAAACGACTTGCTCCACGAGTTCGACCTGGTCGACGCCAAGGACCGGCTGGTGAAGAAATACTCGGGCGGTATGAAGCGACGTCTCGACCTGGCCGCCAGCCTGATCGCGGAGCCGGAGGTGCTCTTTCTCGATGAGCCCACCACCGGGTTGGATCCGATCGGTCGCCGTGAGATGTGGTCCGCGATTCGCACCCTGGTCTCGCGCGGCACCACGGTGCTGCTGACGACGCAATACCTGGACGAAGCCGATCAGCTGGCCGACACCATCGTCGTCATCGACCGCGGTCTCGTCGTGGCCCAGGGTACGCCCGAGCAGCTCAAGGCCTCGATCGGGCGACCACATGTGCGGGTCACGCTTCCCGATCTGGATGCCGGCGCACTCGAGCGGGTGCGAAGCGCGCTCGGTGATCAGGCCGAAATCCATGGACTATCGGTGAGCGTGCCTGCCTCTAACGGCCTGGCTACCCTCAGCGAGGTGGTGGCGCAGATCGAGCGCATGGCCCTGCCCATCTATGAGGTCGGCCTCGAGCACCCGAGCCTGGATGAGGTGTTCAGCACCGTCACCGGCCACTCAGACGGTGCCGGCTTGACAGCTCGAGCCACCGAGAACAACGGTTGAGCCGGCAGGCCGTCGCGTCCGCGATCCGGCTTCCCTGGAGCGTGGTTGACTCTTACACCGCCACCCTCCGTTACTTGATGCGAGGAGTGCGGCAGCCGGACGTGATCTTCGGCAGCGTTCTGTTTCCGATCATCTTCGTGGTGCTCTTCGGCTACGTCTTCGGCAACTCGATCAAGATCCCTGGCGGGGACTACCGCTCGTATCTGATGCCGGGGCTTTTCTCCCAAGCGATACTTTTCGGCTCCAACAGCGTCGCGGTCGGGATCGCCACCGACATGAGTGAGGGTGTCATCGACCGCTTCAAGACCTTGCCGATCGCTCGCTCTGCGATCGTGATCGGCCGCGCGTTATCCAGCCTCGTGTTGGGACTTCCGGCGATGGTGGTGATGATCCTGTGCGCTCTGGCCGTCGGCTGGCGCCCGACCGGCGGCCTGGGTAACGCCGCCCTCGCGTTCGGACTTTACGAGCTCTACGGCTTCGCGATGATCTGGCTCGGGATCCTGGTCGGGCTCCTGGCACGATCTGCGCAGGCGGCTGACGTGATCATCGGGATTCCCACGTTCTTGTTCGGCTTCATCTCGAATGTGTTCGTCGACCCCGCGAACATGCCGGCGTGGTTGAGGGTGTTCGCCAACTGGAATCCAATCTCCGCGCTGGTCACCGCCGGCCGCCAGCTCTTTGGTAACAGCATCGGGCCCCCACCGCCAGGCGTGTGGTCGCTGGATCACCCGGTCGTTACCACGATCGGACTGGCAATCTTGATCGTCGCCATCACCGCGCCCTTCTGCGTGCACCGATACAGCCGCATCTCGCGCTAATCCGGTTCGGCGGCAAAAAAGATCGCACGCAGGTCACGATCGAGCAGTTTCGAAGAAGCCGCCGGCGCGGTGGTTCCCTAGCATGAAGGTCGTCCCATCAACATTCGCAGAGGAGGAAACGTGCAATGAACGACAAGCAAAAGTCCGCCAAGACCACCACCCCGATCAAAAAAGCGTCCGCGAGATTCTCGGACGAGGAAAAAGCCGCGATGAAGGATCGCGTCAAAGAGATGAAGGCGGCCGCAGACGAGGCGGACGGGGAAAGCGCCGTGCTCGCGAAGATCGCCGAGATGTCGGAACCCGATCGCGCGATGGGCAAGCGGCTCCATGCCATCATCAAAGCAAGCGCGCCAGCCCTCTCGCCGAGACTCTGGTACGGGATGCCGGCGTATGCCCAGGATGGCAAGGTCATATGCCACTTCCAAACCGCGCAAAAGTTCAAGACGAGGTACGCGACGCTCGGCTTCAGCGACGCGGCGAACCTCGACGAAGGCGCTATGTGGCCGGTCGCATTCGCGCTGACCAAGTTGACCGCCGCCGACGAGGCAAGGATCGGCGCGCTCGTGAAGGAAGCGGTGAGCTGAGGGCTGAGCTCGCAACCCGGCTGATCCTGCCGGCACTCGGGAGAAATGTTCCAGCGCAGCCGCTGCTCGTGAATGGCGGGGCGACCACGAGACAACCGAGTGGCGTTACCTCTAGTGAGACGGACGTCGGGGCCGAGTTCGAGTACGCGAATCTTTATTCAATCCAACTGGGTGGGGGCGTCCGTCCACGATCCTGTTTTGTCCGTTAATTGGATCGGAACCAGTCCAAGGTCAGCGCGATCGCCTTCTCGTGAGGCGTCGGCCTGCTTCCAAACGCGCGGGAGAACTTGCTGTGATCTACCACCCAGGGGTGCTCCCTTTGATAGGCCGTCTCCTTAACGGCCGCCATCGCCGGAACGAAAAGCGCGAGCAGCGTGATCGCCAGCTTCGGAGCCGGCTGGAGCCTTGCGGGTCGCTCGAGCTTTGCGAAGACCATCTCGATGAAGCGCCGCGTGTTGCCCGTTTCGGCGCTGGGTACGTGCCAGACCTCGCCGAGTGCTTCGTCATGCTCCGCCAGGGTCACCAGGCCCGATGCGAAATCGTCAATGAACGTGTAGGTGTGCGGCGTGTCCGCATCGCCCAGTATTTGCGCCGCCTTGCCGGCCAGCGCGCGGGCGAAAATGCTGTCGCCAGCT
>DAIPXW010000061.1:0-8961 GCA_036783075.1 Candidatus Dormiibacterota bacterium
CCCCCCGGCTCGGCCCACCGGGTCAAAAGCCCGGTCTCGATGTCGATCTCGCCGAGAACGACGTTGGCCTGTCCGTCGGGGTTCCACCCCAGCCCGGCCCGAAGCCCGTCGGGGTGGAGCGTCACCGACTGGTGGATCGCCTTCGAGTCAGTGGTCAGAGCACGATAGCCGCCGCCGGACACAACACCCAGCTGCCACACCTCGTTGCCGCCCCGGTCCTCGCGGACCAGCAGGCCGATCGGCGTGTGCGCGTGGGGAACCATGCGCGTGTCGCTCGTCACGAGCCGCGAGCAAGCGGTGCCTGGAAGCGCCTGGCTGTAGACCTGCGAGTGCCCGTCGATGTTGGATGCGAACAAAAGGCTCCCGTCGGGTGAGGAAAGAGGCCTCGTGGCCCGGGCGACGGACAGCAGCTTTTCGATCTTGGCGCGGTCTGCGGCGGCCGGAACTTGCACTTTGGACCTCAAACGTTAGACGCACCGCACCTTGGTCAGGCGGGTGTTCCCTTGAGCACCTCGAGCACTTCTTCTCCGTAACGCCGCAGCTTCGCATCTCCTATGCCTGGCACCCGCAGAAGGTCGACAAGGTTTGCGGGTCGAGCCGCTGCGATCGCCGCGAGCGTGGCGTCGTGGAAGACCACGTACGCCGGCACGCCGGCGGCGCGTGCCGTCTCCGACCGCCACCGGCGGAGCCGGTCCATCATCTCGACCGGCACGTCCCCGGACCCGGGGCGCTGAGCCTCGCCCGGCAGGGTGAGGGCCGGCGCAGTCCCTGACGCCACCGCTTCGCGCCCCGCCACCGTCAGCTCGACGACCGGGTATTCCCCGGCGCTCTGCCGCGCAAGACCCTTGGCGACCAGCTCCGACAGGAGCTGCCGGATCCTCTCCTCTTTCCATCCGCGCAGCGAGCCGTGGAAGCCGAGCTCCTGGACCCACGGCTGCGCGGCAGACCACTTCGTGCGCCGGCCGCCCAGGACCGCGGCCACGTTGGCCAGCCCGACCCGTCCGCTGAAGCGGGCCACGGCCGCCAGGCCCGCACGCACCGCCTCGACCGGGACGGCCTGTTCCGGCGGCCGGGCCGCGAGGCAGTTGTCGCAAGCCGAGCAGCGCCGCGCCACACCCTCCTCGCCGAAGTAGTCCGCGATCCGCGCGTGGCGGCACTCGCGCATCTCCGCGTAAGCCATCATCTGCGCGAGCCGGGCATAGGCGTGGTCTTTCAGGGGCGAGCCGTCCTCAAGTCCCGACTGCTCGATGAAGAAAGCCTGCAGCTCTCGGTCCGCGGGGCTGTACAGGAGCGTGCAGTCGGCCGGCCGGCCGTCACGCCCCGCCCGCCCCGCCTCCTGGTAGTACGCCTCGAGGCTGCCCGGCAGGTGGTAGTGGACGACCCGCCGGATGCCGGCGATGTCGACGCCCATACCGAACGCCGAGGTCGCCACCACCACGCGGGATCGTCCCGCCGTGAAGTCCTCCTGGACCTGCCGCCTTGCTTCGGCATCCATGCGGCCGTGGTAGGCGACGGCGTCGAGCTCGGCCGCCACCTCCTCCGCCGCTGAGACCGTGCCGACATAGACGAGCGCTTGCTGCGACCGGTCCGCGAGCAGCCGCCGAAGCTGGTCGCGCTTGGCCACGTCACCGCGGCAGCGGATGACCGAAAGGGTGAGCGTCGGCCGGTTGAAGCCGGTGACCGAGACCAGCGGTTCGCGCAGCTCGAGGATCTTGACGATGTCGGCGCGCACCGCGGGCGTCGCGGTGGCTGTGAAGGCCGCCACGGGCGGCCGCCCGCAGGCCTCGATCGCCGCGCCGAGGAGCCTGTAATCGGGCCGGAAGTCGTGACCCCAGGTGGAGATGCAATGCGCCTCGTCGACGACCATGCGGCGGACACGGAGCTCGGCCAGCCGGCCTATGAAACCCGGGCGGCTCAACCGCTCGGGCGCGACGAAGAGCAGCCGGTAGTCGCCCGCGATGGCCCGTCGGAGCCGTTCGACCTGCTCCGGTCGCTCCAGCGACGAGTTGATGAACGTGGCGGCGACGCCGCGTTCGGTGAGCCGGTCGACCTGGTCCTTCATCAGCGCGATCAGCGGCGACACCACCATGGTGAGCCCGCCCTCGACGACCGCGGGCACCCAGTAGCTGATGCTCTTTCCGGACCCCGTGGGCGCGACCGAGAGAACGTCGCGACCGGCGAGCATGGCCGCCACCACGTCGGCCTGCCCGGCCCGGAACTCGTGCAGGCCGAAGACCTCACGGAGGGCGCGCTCGGCCCTGTCACCCATGCCTTTGAGTGTGATGGACCAGGCCGTCGAGGTCAGGGCTCTTTACTGGAGCCCTCGTCATCCAGGTGCGGCTCTAGTCGCCGCCCTCGGAATCTGAAGCGGATCGGCCGAGGAGGGGAAGCAGCTTCGCCACCCTCGGAGTGCCGAGCCCGGTCACCGCGTCCCAACCCGGGCCGGCCGCGAATCCGTGCACCGGGCCGAGGCTGTTGTTCCCCGTGGTGATGTCGTGGAAGGCCTTCGCGTAGGACCTGCTCGCGGCGATGCGGTAGAGGGAGGCGTTGATCGAACCCAACCGTTGGTGGTGCATCTGGTCCGCGAGCGCCACGATGCCTGCCCATTGAGGCGTGCCGGAGCTGGTGCCTCCGAAGAAGTAGAACCCTGGGCCGTGAGGGCCGCCGCTCCAGGCCACGACCACGGCACTGAAGCCGGACGCGTTGATCGCCACATCGGGCAGGCCTCGGGCCTTCCGATCGGAGTTCAAAGGAGCCTGGAACCCGGGCCGCCGGTAAAGGGTGCTGAAGCCGCCACCGCTCGCGCCCGAGGGGTCGCCCCATCCCGACTCCGCGGAGTAGGCTCCAGACACGGGGTCTGCCCGCAGCAGCGTGCCCCCGACAGCGGTCACGTTGGGGTCGGATGCGGGCGTCGCCGCGCTCTTGACGAGCCCGCTTCCATCACAAGTCGGTTGTGCCGCGCCGATGTCGCCCGACGCGGCCAGCAACGTGATGCCTTTCTCAGTGGCTTCCCGGAACAGCTCGTGCTGGGCGGCCAACAGCCTCGGGTCGAGGCACATCTCGGCTTCGGCGAAGCTCATGGAGATCACGTCGCCCAGGTTGTGCTCGACCGCGTAACTGGTCGCCCTGATGATGTCGGCGTCATCGCCGCTCTTGGCGAGCACCAGCCGGATCGCCGCTCCCGGAGCGATGGCGTGGGCCCACTCGACGTCGACCGAGATCTCGCCGGCCCAGCCTACCTGCGTGGGGTTGGTGGGATCGAAGGGCGTGAGGCCGTCCGGGGCGGTGACCTTGAGGTCCGCCGGCGGGAGGTTCCACGCCTGGTCGAAGTGGACGATGTCCTGCGCGATGGTCGGGCTCTGGAAACCGTCGATGATGACTATGGTCCGGCCGCGGCCGGTGATCTTGCGATCCAGCACCGGTTGGATGTCGTACGCCGCGCGAACCTGGTCCGGCCCGAAGCACTGCGGAACCGCCGTGGAGCTCTGACAGGGGAGCCGTACGAGCCCAGAGTCGTTGAACTGGCCGACGTACTGGTATCGCGCGGTGCTTCCCACCGCGGGCGTCATGGGGTGGCTTGTCACCAACGCGACTGGGCCGCCCAGGATCATCGGGGCGCACAGCGCCGCCGTGCAGGCGCGCGCCGACATACGGCTCAAGAAATATACGAACGACCCCACCTAGAACTCCTTCCTCTTCGCGATCCGGCCTATCCGGCCGGTGCTTGTTGCGGAATCTTATGTGCTCCGGGTCGCTGGTGAGCCCCCCTTAACTGAAAAGATCCAAACAATTCGCCAACTTTTACGCGCGGCTGGTCGGTCTGTAATCAGGCCAGGCTGCCGCGCTTCACTAACATTCACGAGTCGGTCAACCGTTTGATGGCGGCAGGAGGTGGGAGCTGGGGTGGCAACTGCGAAAGCGCTGCACAAGGTCGGGTTTCCAAACGAGAGCGAGGAATACAGGCGCGCCCGCCTGAAGCTGCTCCGGTCGGAGGTCGAGCTGAGGCGAAACATCGAGGCGGTCGCCGCCCAGCGGCGCAAGCTCCCGCCGGGTGGCCAGGTGTCGTTCGACTATGTCTTCGAGGCTTCGGCGCCGCCGTACACCAAGACGACCACGGTGCGTTTGTCCGAACTCTTCGCGCCGCGCAAGACCACCCTGTTCCTCTACAACTTCATGTTTCCCGAAGCTGTCGGGAGCATGACGCCGTGCCCGTCGTGCACGTCGATCATCGACGCTGTCGACGGGGCGGCGCGGCACGTCTTCCAGCGCATCAACTTCGGGGTCGTCGCGAAAGCTCCGATCGCCGCGTTCCGCCGGCACGCTCGCAAGAGGGGCTGGCAGCACGTCCTGCTGCTGTCGTCCTCGGGAAACACGTTCAACCGTGACTACCACGCGGAGGATCCCGACGGACAGCAGTGGCCGCTCGCCCACGTGTTCGTGAAGCACGGCAAGAAGGTCAACCACTCCTGGAGCAGCGAGCTCTGGTTCGCGCGAGCGGAACGCGGACAGGACCGCCGTCACGTCGATTTCATGTGGCCGATGTGGAGCATCTTCGACACGACCCCAGACGGCAGGGGAACCGACTGGGGCCCGAAGCTCACCTACTCGTAGGTTCGCTCACCGAGGCGGGGGGAGCGCCGCAAGCAGCGCGGCGAGGCCGACGACCGTCACCACCACGCCGCCTTCCACGCGGTGGCGGCGCAGCGCGACCGCGCCAAGCGCCACCCCCACCGCCAGGACCTTGACGATCAGCACGTAGCCGTACTCCGTCGCATCGAGCGCGTGGAGCGAGCCGGTGTGAGCGAGCGCGAGCACCAGGCCGCTCATGGCGGCGATCCCGAACGTGCCCACGGCGTAACGCGTGAAGCGGGGATCCGGCGCGCGCAGGAAGGCCGCGAGGCCGCCGGCCCACAGTCCCATCGCGCCGACGTGTACCGCCACCAGGACCACTCCCGGCACGGCCGCGCCCGGCACTGCGTGCGCGCTCGCCCCGTCGAGCAGCGCGACCACGGCGCCGAGCGCCAGGATGGGCCACGCCGCCTCCATATTCCAGACTGCCCACAGCATGAGCGCGGCCGCGAGGCGCAGTCCGAGCAGGCGCCCGAACCCCGAAGCGAGCACCGCGATGGCGGTGTCGCCGTCGAACGAGAGGCTGGCGAGCTGCGCGAGAAGCAGCATGGGCTCGGCCGCGATCAGAAGGACGATGCCGGTACCCACAAGCCATCGAGCGCGCAGTTTGCTCCGCGTCAGCATCTCGTAGGCGACGGCACCGAAAGCCAGGGCGAAACCCGCGAAGTGCTCCCAGCGGGCGAGGCCCTGCAGCGCGAGCCCCTCCGGTGTAGTCGTGCCGATCTCGCTCGCGTTGAGCAGCGCCGAATAGGGGTTGGCGCTGGGCTGGACGACGACGAACGCGAACACGCCGCGCGAGGGGTGCGTGTCTGCCGCGAGCACCTGCCAGCTCACCACGTATGTCCCGTCCTCGGTCGAGCCGATGGACGACGAAAGCACCGATCCCCGTACCGCCACCCGGCCCGCGACCTGCTTACCCGACGGGCTGAACACCTTGATGCCCGCGCCGGCGGGTGTCACCTGCTCCGTGAAGATCAAAGACACGGTCGCGGGCGGCGCTGCCAGTACCGCGTTGGGCGCAGGGTCCGACTGCACGAGCTGGGCGTGGGCTGAAGCGGCCTGCGGCAGAAGCGCGGCGGCCACGGCGAGCGTGGCGACCGCAAAGCGCCTGGCCGCGCTCAGGTGTAGGCCGGGACCTCGGCCCGATCGGGGGGGCGGTTCGCATCGAGGGGAACGGCCCTCCGGTCGCGGCCGATCCGCAGCACCAGCCCCGCGGCGACCAGGCACAGAAGACCAGAGCTCATGAACGCCAGCTGATAATCGCCGAAGTAGGTCCTCACGGCGCCGGCCGCGAATGCGATCGAAGCCGCGCCCAGCTGGTGTGCCGCGAAGATCCACCCGTACACGATGGCGAAGTTTTGCTGGCCGAAGGCTTTGCGCGCGAGCTGGACGGTCGGAGGCACGGTGGCCACCCAGTCGAGGCCGTAGAAGACGATGAACAGGATCAGCCCGAACTGCGGGCTGCCGAAGACGTAAGGGAGAAGGAGCAGCGAGAAGCCGCGCAGTCCGTAATAGGCGAACAGGAGCCACCGGCTGTCGAAGCGGTCGGTGAGGTAGCCGGAGGCCAGGGTTCCGACGACGTCGAAGACTCCGATCACCGCCAGGAGGCTGGCCGCCGTCACCTCCGCCATCCCGTGGTCCATCGAGGCCGGGATCAGGTGAGTGCCGATGAGGCCGTTGGTCGACGCTCCGCAGATGAAGAAGCTCCCTGCCAGGAGCCAGAAGTCACGCGAACGCACGCCGACGCCGAGCCCGCGAAAGGCGTTGCTGATGGGGCTTCCCGTGGTTAGCGGGGTGCTGTCGGCCTCGGTGGCGCCGTAGGCGCGAAGGCCCAGGTCGCTGGGACGGTTGCGCAGAAAGATTGCGACCAGCGGCACGACCGCCGCCGCGGCCAGCGCGATGGTGACCGAGACCGTTCGCCATCCAACGTTTTGCGCCAGCCAGCCGAGGGCGGGCAGGAAGATGAGCTGGCCGGTCGCCCCCGCCGCAGTCAGCGCACCGACGACCAGGCCTCGGCGCTGCACGAACCAGCGCCCCGCCACCGTCGCGGCCAGCACCGACGCCATGCACCCCGTGCCCAGGCCGACCACCACGCCCCACAGCAGATAGAGCTGCCAGGGCGAGCTCATCTTCGTCGTGAGCAGGGCGCCGGTCGCGACCGTCAGCAACGCGCCCACCGTCACTGTGCGGATGCCGAACCGGTCCATCAGCGCCGCGGCGAACGGGCCCATCAGGCCGAACAGGACCAGGTTGATCGAGACGGCGACCGAGATGACGGCGCGGTTCCAGCCGAACTCGTGCTGGAGCGGGACGATCAGGATGGCCGGCGTGGCGCGGAAGCCGGCCGCTCCCATGAGGGTGACGAAGGTCACCGCCGCCACGACCCAGGCGTAATGAACGCGTCTCAAACCGCCAACTCTAAAGCCACCTGCCACCTCCGATGTTCCGGCGCCTCACGCCCGCCCTTGCCATCGCGCTGGAGTGCTGTCAACCTCGTCCAGGTGGATGCGATCGACCGGCTCGCGATGAACGCCCGCCTGCACTTCCTGGGCAGCGCGGCCCGGATCGTCGAGCCGGTGCAGAAGCTCGCGGTGCTGACCTGCATGGACGCTCGCGTGGACGTGAGCGGGCTGCTCGGCTTGCGGCCCGGCGACGCTCACGTCATCCGTAACGCGGGCGGCCGGGCGACCGGCGATGCCCTGCGGGCGATCGCGGTGTCGCAGGCCGTGATGGCAACCCGCGAGGTCATGGTCATGCACCACACCGAATGTGCGCTCGGCCGCTTCACCCAGGCTCAGCTCGCCGAACGGATCACCGCCGCGACGGGTCATCCATTCCACGAGGACCTGGATTGCTTCACCGACCCGGTGGCGGCCATCGTCGAAGACCTCGAACGGCTCAAGGCTTACCCGTGGCTCGCCCACCGGGACAAGATTCGAGGCTTCATGTACGACCTGACGGCCAACACGCTGACCGAGGTATCTTCCCTCTCCCCTCTGGGGAGAGGGTCAGGGTGAGGGGGCGTTGAGCCTATCCCTCAGGCGCCGCTTCCCAGCTGCTCCGCCATCCAGTCGGCCATCAGCGGACGGTACTTGTACGCGATGTTGTTGCATACGTGGTTGCCGTCGGGGTACATGACGAGGGTCGCGTTGCGCGCCTCGCGAGCGATTCGCTCCGCCTGCGCCGGAGGGAACAGCCGGTCCTTCGCGCCGTGGATGACCAGCATCGGCTGCGTCACGTCGTGCAGGACGTTCTCCAGGTTCAAGCCATATGCCTTTCGCCTGGCTTCCGCCTCATCGGCGGATTTCGTATAGAAGATGTAGCCGCCCCGCGTGAGCGGGTTCAGCGCGTCCCAGCACTCGCCCAGGTTGTACGGCCCGGCCAGCGCAACCAGCGCGCGAACGCGCTTCTCGTGTGCCGCGGCGCGCGGGCCGTAGATCGCGCCCATGCTGATCCCCATAAGGCCGATGCGCTCCTGGTCGACGCCGAGGTCGAGCGGCGCGAGGTGGTCGAGCAGTGGCGTGATCACCGTCTCCCAGTTGGGCCGGATGGCGAAATGCACCGAGTTCTCGGACTGCCCCGGGCCGTCGATCGTCAGCGTCGCCAGCCCGCGCTTGAGAAAATCCTCCTCGATCGCGAACAGCTCCTCTTTCGAGGAATCCAGGCCGGGGACGATGACGACCAGGGGAGGCCGCGCCGCGTTCCTGGCGCGGCGGAGGTTACCCGGGATGGATCGGCCTTCGAACGGTATCTCGATGCGCTCGGCCGGAGGGTCGAGGTGGGGAAGGGCACGGCCGTAGACGTCCACCGAGCGGTCGCGCAGCTCGGCGTGCAGCGCCGGATCATCGAACCAGAGGAACTTGCCGAGGTGGTAGCACCAGGCCGCTCGCTGGTGAGCCTGCGCGGCCGAGAGGAATCGCTCCTTTGAGGTGGCCTCGGCGCCGAGCTCCTCGTGCATCCGGCCGACCGCGAGCCAGTTGGGAGCCCAGTCCTTCCACTCGAGCGTCCTCGCCACCGTCTCATCGAAGTCGTTGACGTCGATCCCGTTGGCCACGAACCTGGGCCGCCAGTGGTGCGCCGCGACCTCGACCCTGTTGGCCGTCTCCGGCACCGTCATGGCTTGGCCATGTAACGCTGTGCGATGGAATCCTCGAGGCTGGATCCGAGGTCCTGCAGCAGCACCCGGGCACAGTTGCGTCCAGGCAGGCCCGAGACCGACCCCCCCGGGTGGGTGCAGGCTCCGTTCTGGTAGAGGCCCTCGACCGGAGTGCGGTAGGAGGACCAACCTTCCACCGGCCGGAAATAGCCGCTCTGCTCGGGCGAGTTGGCGCC
>DAIPXW010000062.1:0-8904 GCA_036783075.1 Candidatus Dormiibacterota bacterium
GGAATCTGTGGAGGACGCGGTTGAACTCCTCTGGCCGCTCGGCCTGCGGTGTGTGGCCCGCTCCTTCGATCACGGAGAGGCGCGACCCCTCGATCATGGAATGGGCCAGGGTGGCGTGAGCCAGTGGGAACAGCGGATCGTCCGCGCCCCAGATGAGCTGTACCGGGAGCTTCAGCTCCTTCAACCGGACGGTCACGTCGTAATCACCGCCGAAAAGTGCCCTGAGCGTCACCAGCGAACGAACGGTGGCGAGATAGGAGTCGTGATAGCCCTCCGCCGCGTACAGCTCGCGCAGGTCGTCGAGGTAGGCGTCGTCCATCGTACGGTCGAGGTCGGCGCTCGCACCGGAGTAGCGCGCGGCGACGCGGCGGATCATGTCGGGCGGGGCCCACTTGAGGGCGTCTCGAGCCACTCTCATCATCGCCTCGCCGACGCGCGGGATGGTGACGAGGCCATACGACACCCGCATCTTCGGACGGCCGAGGCCCAGGGAGTTGACCAGGACGAGCCTGGTGACCAGGCGGGGGCGCTGGAGGGCGAGCTCAAGCGCGATGCGTCCTCCCATCGACGTACCGACGACGGCCACCGAGCGCAGCCCGCGGCTTTCGATGTACCGCTCGATGAAGCGCGTGAAGTAAGGAATCCCATACCTGGCCCGAGGTTTTTCGCTGCGCCCGAAGCCCGGTAGGTCAGGCGCGAACACCCTGTGTCGCGCTGCCGCTGTCTCGAGGTTGAATCGCCATTCGATGTACCCAGAGGACCCGAGGCCGTGGATGAACAGCACCGGCGAGCCTCGCCCACCGTGAGTGTGATGCACCCGCAGCGCGCCCATGTGCAGGAAACCCGAGTGAAGCGTTCGCGACGGCCGGCCGCTGACCGAAGCGTTCAAGAGCCGTCCACTGAGCTCGGAAGTGTACGGGCGGGTTGCCGCAAGCCCCGGACCTCGGAGCCGCTCTTGAACGTCGCGACGTTGGAGCCTTTGATCACCGTCACCGAGCCGGGCCCGACCGCTCGCCACCTCCCGCCATCGGTCCACAGCGCCGCGCTGCGCTCGTCGATGCCCAGAAGAGTCGTGCCTGGCAGCTCTCTTTGCGCCGATTCGATCCAGCGGTGACCGAACGTCTCGAAATGCGGAAGGACCGCCGTGCCTGGAAGAACGCCGAGCGCATCGGCCGGCCTTCGGTTGAACCGGTTGGGCCAGCTGGCACGAATCAGGGTGTGGCCGCACAGCGCCATCGATCCGGCCGACGATCCGGCCAGGGCGGCGCCGCCACGCCAGGCCTCGAAGATCGAGGTCCAGACTCGTGAGGAACGCAGCACCTCGACCACCAGGCCGGGGTCACCGCCGACCAGGTAGAACAGGCCGCCACCGCGCGCCCGCTCCGCCAGTGCCTTGGAGTTGGCGTCGGTCCGCTTCAGGACCGGCAGCTCCTCGAGCTGGATGCCGAACTGCTTGAACCAGGAGATCGCGTGCGCCACGGCCACCTCAGGGTGCTGCCGCCCTGCCGCTGTCGGCACCACGAAGGCTGGGCCGGGTCGCGCGGCCGCGGCGAGAAGCCGGTCCTGCTCCTCATTGCCGGGGTTGAACTCGTCGCCCCCCACCAGGGCGAGCAGGCCACGCACACTCCCTAGGATATTGGCGTGCCCGATCCGAACTCCCAGGTCCGGGTGCGGATCGCGCCCAGCCCCACGGGCTTCGCCCACCTGGGCACCGCCAGCACCGCCCTCTACAACGACCTGTTCGCGCGCCAGAACCACGGCACATTCGTGCTGCGCGTTGACGACACGGACCTTGAACGGAACCGTCCCGAGTACGAGGCCCTGATCTACGACTCCCTTCAATGGCTCGGGCTCGACTGGGACGAGGGGCCCGACAAGGGTGGCCCTGACGCGCCGTACCGCCAGTCCGAAAGGGTCGACCTCTACCGGCAGCACGCCGCCCGCCTGCTCGCGGAGGGCAAGGCCTACAAGTGCTACTGCACGCCCGACGAGCTCGACGCCGAGCGCACGCAGGCACAGGCCGAAAAGCGCGCGTACAGGTACTCGCGCCGCTGCCTTCTCAACCCGCCCTCGGGGCGCACCGAGTTCACGGTTCGGTTGAAGGTTCCCGGTGGCGAGGTGAAGTTCGTCGACATGATCCGCGGCGAGATGCGATTCGACGCGGACCTGATCGGCGACTTCATCCTCATGAAATCGGACGGCTTTCCGACTTACCAGTTCGCGAGCCCTGTCGACGACGCATTGATGAACATCACGCATGTGATCCGCGGCGAGGAGCACCTCTCGAACACGCCGTACCAGCTGATGATCATCGACGCGCTCGGCTATGAGCGACCGGTCGCATATGCGCACATGCCGCTCATCCTTGCCCACGACGGGGCCAAGCTCTCCAAGCGCAAGCATCCCGAGGCCAACCTCGCGCTGTTCAAAGAGCAGGGTTACCTGCCCGAGGCGCTCATCAACTACCTGGCGCTGCTCGGGTGGAACCCCGGCACCTCGCAGGAGATCTTCTCGATGGACGAGCTCGAGCGCGTGTTCTCTTTCGAACGCGTGCAGCACGCGGGCGCGAGGTTCGACTGGGAGAAGCTCAACTGGCTCAACGGTGAGCACATCCGCGCGCTGGACGACGAGGAGCTCACCGCCCGCCTTCAGCCGTTCCTACCGCGACTCGACCGAGCCACGATCGGCCGCGCCGTCCCGGCATTGAAGACTCGGCTGATGAAGCTGGCCGACTCCACCGCCCTGCTCGACTATCTCTGGACCGAGCCGGCTGGCCCTGCCCTCGAGGCCGACGCTGTGGTGCGAGTGCGCGCCGCCCTCGAGGCGCTGCGCGACGTGGAGTGGGAGCCGCAGCCCATCCATGACGCGTTGATGCGGGTGGTGGAGCAGTCCGGCGCCGGACCGAACAAGACCTTCATGCCGATCCGCCTCGCGGTCACGGGCAAGAAGATCTCGCCGCCGATCGACTACACGTTGGCCTTGCTGCCGAAGGACATCGCGATAACCCGCCTGGAGAGGGCGGTTGGAGTCCCCGCTTGATTTCCCTGGCCATCATCATCGACCTCAACCCGAACCTGTTCCGGATCGGGCCGTTCCTCGTTACCTGGCACGGGGTGTTCGCAGTCCTGGGCATCCTCGCCGGGGCTCGCCTCGGGCTCTGGCTGCTCGAGAAGGAGGGCCTCGACGTCGGGAGCGGCGCCGACGGCGTCGCCTGGATGGTGGTCCTCGGCCTCATCGGTGCCCGCGCCCTGTACGTCTGGGAGAACTGGAAGATCTTTGCGGGAGGCCAGTGGCTCAGGGTCTTCGCGCTGACCGAAGGCGGGATCAGCCAGTGGGGCGGCCTGTTCGGCGCGATGGCCGGCGCCTACGTCTGGTCTCGGCGGGCGCACATGTCGTACTGGAAGATCATCGACGCGGCCGGTGCGGCGACGATGATCGGCCTGGCGATCGGTCGCATCGGGGACGTGATCAACGGCGAGCATCACGGCACCCCGACCAACCTTCCGTGGGGAGTCGAGTACGTGAACGCCGCGACGCTCGGCGAGCCGGGCAAGGTCGTACACCCGGAGGTCGCGTACGAGATGATCCTCACGCTTGCGCTGCTGGCGATGCTGCTGCCTTTCCACCGGCGCTTGACGGCAAGGCTTCCCGCCGGGGTCACCGGCCTTCTGTACCTGGGGCTCTACGCCGTCGGCCGCTTCTTCCTCAGCTTCCTGCGCACGGACCCGTCCGTCTTCCTCGGCTTGAGGCAGGCGCAGCTCGCGTCGGCGGTCATGGTGCTCATCGCCGTCGTGGCGACGCCGATCCTGATCCGGCGCGCGCGGGCCGCCCGCGAACCCGTCAGCGCGGCGGTTTAGCCACCGCACGCAGCAGTCGCTGCGCGAGCGCCGGCGAGGAGGCCTCGTGCTTGAAGTAGACGTGCACATCGTCGTGCACGGCTAAAGAGGCCCTCACCACCGAGATCCACGGTCGCAGCGCCGCCGTCGAGTAGCCGCGCCGCAGACGGAAGTATGCGACCGGGCCCAGCTCGAGCTGTGGCGCCATGGGCCACTTCTCCTCGTCCGTGACGACCAGGGCGCATCGGTGCTCGCGGATCACGCGATACGTCTCTTCGCCGAACCACGACTCGTGGCGAAACTCCACCGCAGCCGTGCGGCCCAGCGCGCCGAGAAGCGAGTCGAGAAGGCTCATGTTGAGGTGGCGGGCGGGCGGAAACTGCAAGAGGATCGGCCCCAGCCTTTCGCCCAGAGGCGCCATGCGTGCCCCGAACAGCCGGGCCAACCCGACGCGGTCGAACCCTTCCGCCGAGTAGGTCAGGCCGCGATTCGCTTTCATGCAGAAACGAAAGCCGGCGGGCGCCGCCGCCGTCCAGCTCACCAGCGTCGACTCAGGCGGTGTCCGGTAGAAGCTGCCGTTCAGCTCGACCCCGTTCAGACGCTCCGCGTAGTAGGCGAGCATCTTCGAACCCGCAAGGTTCGCCGGGTAGAACTCTCCTTTCCAGCCGGCATAGCTGAAGCCGGACGTGCCGGCGTACAGCACGCCTAAGAGACCGCCACCTTGCCGCGCATCACACGCTCGTGCAGCTGGCCGCACGCGGCGTCGGCCTCGCGGCCCCTGGTGTCCCGCACGGTGACGTTCAGCCGCCGCGCCTCGACCATCTCCTTGAAACGCCGGATCGACGCGCGGTCCGGCGCGCGGTAAGGCGTGTCTTCGACCGGGTTGAACGGGATGAGGTTGACATGCGCGAGCTTGCCGCGAAGCAGGGCTGCGAGCTCTCGCGCATCACGCTCGGTGTCGTTCACGCCCGCAAGCATCACCCACTCGTAGCTGACGCGGCGCCCCGTCTTCTCTGCGTAGGCCTGGGCCGCTGCAACCAGCTCGTGGACGGGGTACTTTCGATTGATCGGCACGAGCACGTCGCGCAGCTCGTCCCGCGCGGCGTGCAGCGAGATGGCGAGAGTCACCGGCAGCCGCTCCTCCGCGAGCTGCTCGATCCGGGGAATCAGCCCGCTAGTCGAGACGACGATGCGGCGAGGGCTTATGCCGAGAAGCTCCGGGTCGGCGATCATACGCACAGACTGGACGACCGCGGCGTAGTTGGCCATCGGTTCGCCCATGCCCATGAACACGACGTGCGAGAGGCGCCGGCCCTCCTCGGCAAGAATCCTCGCCGCGTCGACGGCCTGCTCCACTATCTCATGCGCCTTGAGGTTGCGGCCGAAGGGAAACTTGCCGGTCGCGCAGAAAGGGCACCCGATGGGACAGCCCGCCTGCGACGAGATGCAGAGCGTCGAGCGGTCGGTGTAGCGCATGACCACCGCCTCCACCGAATGGCCGCCGTCGAGCTCGAACAGCGTCTTGGTCGTCAGGCTGCGATCTGCCTGGCTCGCCGAGACCGGTCGCAGCGATGTGATTCGAAAGTCATTTTCGAGCGCTGCGCGCAAAGCCTTCGGAACGTCGTGCATCGCCGAGAACGACGGCACGCCACGAGCGAGCCATCCCCATAGCTGGCGACGCCGGTATGCCTCCGCGCCATTCGCCACAAGCCAGGTTTCGAGCTCGTTCGCGGACAGCGAGAGGATCGGCGGTCCGTGGTCGATCACGGCGTCAACGATACGTAGACGTCCTTCTCCAGCCCCACCGCGCCGTCGTCGATCAGCTTGCGCAGGTGGGCGCGCATCGTCATCTCCGCCGCCAGCATCAGCTTTTCGTCGAGGTCGCCATAAACCCGTCGGGTCAACGCTTCGGCCGTTCCCCGCCCGCGCCTGACCTCGGCGAGGACCTGTGCCTCGCGCTCGAGGCGGTGGATGCGATATTCCCGGATCTTGCCCATCGCGTCGTCGACCGGGTCCCAGTGCCCCGGAAAGAGCGTTCGCGGCTCGAGCTCGGCCAGGCGGTCGAGGGAGCGTAGGTAGGCGGCCACATCGCCTTCCGGGTAGGTGACCATCGAGCTCCCGCGGCCCAGGATGAGGTCGCCGGTGAAGGCCACGCGATCCTGCTCCAGCCAGAAACACAGGTGGTCCGCGCTGTGGCCCGGAGTGTGGAGCGCGGTGAAGCTGAGCGTGCCGGCGCGGACGACCTCGCCGTCGGACAGCTCGGGGTGGCGGAGGACGGGCGCGTGGTGGCGCGCCGCGAGACGCTCCGCGAGCGGAAGGTGATCGGGATGGGAATGCGTGACGAGGACGACCGCGACGGTCGCCCCGGCGAGCCGCCTGTCGATCGCCGCGAGGTGGCTCTCGTCGTCAGGTCCAGGATCGATGACGACGACGACCGGGCCCGCCTCGACGATCCAGGTGTTGGTACCGGGGCCGGTGTACGGCCCGGGGTTCGGCGCCACGACGCGATGAACCGCGGTCAACGTAGGTGGACCGCTGTCAACGGGCGTGGTATGCCGGGAGGTAGATGTCGACGCCGTTTGCGGGACTGGAATCGAGCCACCCTTCCAGGTGCGTGTCGACGATCAGGCGCACGAGCGGCTCGCCCATCTCGGGCACCGAAAGCGACGGTCGCGGACCCGGCGCCTCGAGATGGATCTTCCACCACGAGCCGATGGGCTCGGCGTTGACATGAAGGCTGTCGGTCCCGAGCCATTCCGCGGCGCGGGTGAAGGCTTCGACCAGGGCGGGCTCCGAGCCCAGGACGGCAGCTTGGGGCGGCAGCTCGCGCGCGACAGAAGGCAGTGACAGGTTGAGCACGGCCCCGAGCACCACGCCTCTCGCGCCGTCTTTCGGCAGCACCGCCGCCACCTCCAGCGCCGCGGCGCGGCGCCCGACCTCCACCGCCTGCTCGAAAACGCCTTCCAGCAGCGCGGGGCGCCCGAACGCGGTCTGCCGCGCCGACTCCTGGAGCGCGAGGACAGACGATCGCAGCTTGTGCCCGAGGCGGCTCAGGAGATGGGTCCGGTGCTCGTCGACCAGCTGCTGGCCGAGCTCCAGGCAGCGCCGTGCCATGCGGAGACCTCCGTGGTCGGCCCACCCGACGAGCCGGCCGTTCAAGACAAGGGGCGTCCAGGGGCCGTCGGGGGGAGGGAAATCAATGTCGGCAGGCCCGTGGTGGCGTCGCTCCGGGATCGATTCCATCCCGCCGCCCACCCTCACCCAAAGCGGCGTGACAGCCCCCATTCAGCGTCTAACGCTAATCGACGGGCACAACCGGCGGCCCCCGGCTGTCAGGAACTGCTCTTGGCGGGCACCGTGAACTTGAACGTCGCGCCACCGCGGTTGCTCGACGCGACCCACACCCGGCCCCCGAAGGAGCGCTCCACCACCAGCCGGCAGAGGTAGAGGCCGAGCCCCAGGCCGCCCTGTGACCGGTTGCGGCCGGCGGGCCCCGTCTTCTCGAACAGGGTCTCCAGGCTGGCGCCCGGGAGGCCTGGCCCGTGGTCCGCGATCGTGATCTCCAGCCAGCCTTTCTGTACCTGACGCGCCTCCACCTGAACGGGACCGTCGGTGTACTCGAGCGCGTTGCCGATGAGGTTGGTGAGCACCTGCCCCAGGTGGGTGGGCTCGCACAGCGCCGGGGGCAATCCCATCGGGAGGTTGACCTGCACCGAAGCCGCGCGCTCGGGGTAGCGGTGGAGGAGCACGGCCATCACCCCGTCGAGGGCGGGCCCTAGCTCGACCGGCTCGGGGTTCGGCTCGAAATGCCGTGTCTCCAGCTTGGCGATGATCAGCTGGCTTTCGACCAGGCTCAGCAGCCGGTCCGACGATTCGTACGCCTCCTGCAGCAGCTCGCGCCTGCCGCCCGGGTCGATCGTGGCGTCCCACTGCATCATCCCGGCGAGCGTGTTCTTCATCGCCGCCGCGGGGCTCCTCACCTCGTGCCCGATCGCGCGCAGCATCAGGTCCTTCGCCTCGAGGGCGAGTCGCTGGGCGGTCACGTCCTCGTGGAGCGTGAGGATTCCCGCGGGTTCACCTTCAAGGCCGGGGATCACGACGCGCCGCACGTGGACGGTGCGGTCGGGGTCGTGCATGCGCAGCTCGAGCGTGCCGTCGGATTCACCGTCGTCGGCGGGCTTCGCGCCCGCCGCGGCGTAGATCTCGGCCGGCTTCCGCCCCGGCATCTCGGCCGCCTGCAGGTTGTAGATGGACTCCACCTCCGGGTTCGCGTACACGATCCGTCCGGCGGCGTCCTCGAGCATCACGCCGACCGGCGAATGGCGGAGGATCGCGTTCATCATCCGGCGCTCCCTGTCGAGCGCGTCCACCAGCTCGAGCTGACCGATCAGCACCGCGGCCTGGCCGGCGAGCACGCCCGCCAGACGCCTGGTCTCGGCGCCGCCGCCCGTCATCTTGGCGACGAGCAGCCCGGCGAGCCGGCCTTCGACCTGGATCGGGATCGCGAACGCGTCGGGCGGCGCGCCCAGCAGGTCCAGGAGCGCGCGCAGACGGCGGCCGCCCGCGGCGGACCCGAGCGCGCGCAGGAGCTGGGCGCTGTCGCTGACCGGAACGCGAGGCGTGGTCTCGCCGTCGTCCGAGCGGCGCACCAGATGGCCCTCCTCAAGCAGCCAGAGCTCACCCTGCGACCCGGCGAGTGCGCGGCTCACGAGGCGCGCCATCTCCGAGCGCGCGCGGTCGGGCTCGGTCGGCGTCAGCTCGGCGAACGCGGCCACGGCCTCGAGGGTGCGGATGCGACCGCGAGTTTCGGCGACGAGCCGCGAGTTCTCGATTGCGACCGCGGCGTGCCGGGCGAAGTCGAGCGCCGCGGAGCTCGGCTCAGCGAGGTGCGTCGACGCGTGCACCGAGCCGATGGCGCCGACGAGCCGGTCGCCGTACCAGAGCGGGATCAGGCTCCAGGCATGCCCGCGGGCCGTGCCGGTGACCAGGCCCTGCGGCGCCTCGCGCCAGCTTTCCTCCGCGCTGAGCCCGGCCCAGGAGAGGACTTCGTCGGCCGCGCTGTCACCGC
>DAIPXW010000063.1:0-8844 GCA_036783075.1 Candidatus Dormiibacterota bacterium
CCAGACGGCGGAACTGAAGAGCGCCGCTTGGGCATCGGATCACGGCTTCCGCCACCAGGTCGGCGCTTGACGCGTCGGGCATCACCCAGGGCCGTCGATTCAGCTTGAAGACATGTGGTTGGCCGCGAAGGCACTCCCCGACGTGGACGCAGATGTCCAGGTCGAAGCTCACCTCGATGTCGGTGCCTCGGTACACCTTGCGCATGGTTTGGTTCCAGTGCCCCTCGCGCTCAGCATTGTCCCGCGACAGGCCGCCGCTGAGCACGGCGTTTCCCTCCCTACACTCAACCCGGTGCCGATGACCGCCGTCGACCGCCTGTTCGGCCTACGTCTACTGGCGCTCCATCAGCTCGTTTACGAGAGGTCAGGCGGGCGCATAGGCGAGCGCGTCGGCCGAACGTCGATGCTCCTTTTGCGCACGACCGGGCGAAAGACCGGGAAGCTGCGCACCGCCGCTTTGCTCTATCACCTCGACCAGGACCGCTACGTGGTCGTCGGGTCCAAGGGCGGCAGCGACGCCCCTCCCGCGTGGCTGCTCAACCTGCAGGCCCGGCCGGACGTCGAAGTCCAGGTGGGCACCAGGAGGTTCTCGGCCCAAGCGCGGATCGCCTCAGCGGCCGAGCGCCTGCGGCTCTGGCCGGAGATGACGAGGCAGTGGCCGCAATACGACCGCTATCAGTCGCAGACGAGGCGCTCGATTCCACTGGTCATCATCACGCCGACCGGCTGACGGACCGTAGCGATCCAGGCCGTTGACGGCGTTTTGGCGCCTACCCGTCTCTTCGGAGCGCGGCGACCGTCCAGAAGGCGCCAGGTCGATCGAACACCGTCCGCAATCCACGCTCCTCGGACGCCCCCAGGATCAACCGTGGGGGGTGGAGGAAGACCTGGAACTCGCGACGCGCAAGCCGCAGCCCGAAGTTGCCGGCTCTCAACGCGGCCCGTGTCCACCACGTCAGCCTTGGGTAGCTCAGCACGAGCGTCTCGGCGGTGTGATCCGCGGCGGCTCGCGCGAGCCTGGGCATGTCTGGGTAGCAGCAGATAACGCGGTTCAAGATCACGATGTCGGCCTTCGGCACCGCACCGTCGGCCGTCGCGAAATCCATGACACGGCGCTCGGCCCGGGCCTCGAGTCCGGACTCTTTCAACAGGTCGCTCGCCGCCTCTTCATATGTCGGCGTCAGCTCGATGCTCATCGCCCGGACCGCTCCGGCTTTCAGCAGCTCGATCTGGATCGCACCGATGCCGCCTCCCACCTCGAGCACCGTGCGGCCTTCCACGCCTTGCTGCTTCAGGAGCTCGACGATCCGGCGCGAGGTGGGGTCGAGACCCTTGCGGCGGTAGCGCTTCGCCTCGGCGCGGGCGCTCCGCTCGCTGAAGATCCAGCGGTAGCCCTTGGGCGAGCAGCAGTCGTTCAATGCCCGGATTATCCGGGTCGAGATGGCCTCGGCGTCGCGACGGCCGGCGCCATGGCGGCGAAGCCGCGAATCCTCACCGCCCGATGGTCGTGCCGCGCCGTGTGCGCCGACAGGGTCTCGGCGCCCTCGATCGGGGTGCCTATCGGCCCTGGCGCATCGGGCGGGCCGGAGTTTTGGTTGACCTGCAGACGTCGGGCGTCCCGGCTGGGAACCGGATCAGCGGGAGGTTGAAACATTGGGTCGCGTGGCCACAGCGGCGGTCCCGCTGGTCGTGATGACGACAAGGATCCTCGGTCCTGGTCAACTTCGGCTCAAGATGGTCAAGCTCGCGCATCACCTGAGCGGCGACGAACCTGCCTCAGGACTGGACAGAACCTACCCCCCCTCCAGGGTTCGAGCGATCATTGTCAGGCCGTCGGCCCCAATCGATGCGATTGCGGACCGTGACCGGGTTATGGCAGTCGGGAGGGGTCAGTGAAACAGTCGATCACCGGCGCGCACATCATCATCGGCAGCACGGAACCGGAAGCCGATCGAGCGTTTTTTCGCGACGTGCTCGGATTCGAGTCGGTGGATGCGGGGGACGGCTGGCTGATCTTCGCGCTGCCCCCCGCCGAGCTGGCCGTGCATCCCGGAAAAGAGGGACGCCACGAGCTGTACTTAATGTGCAAAGACCTGGAAGTTGCCATGCGCGAGCTGCAGGACAAAGGCGTGGCGGTCAAGCCCGAGATCAACGAGCAGAGCTGGGGCCGCTTGGCGTCAATCGTCCTGCCGGGCGGCGGCGAGCTCTCGATCTACGAGCCCAGGCACCCGAGCCCATCCCACGGGTGAAACAGACTTCTGGTTGGGGAGGAGGCGGCCGGGGAGCCTAACCCTTCGTGTCGTGCCCCGTCGAGTCGGTGTTCGTGATCGAACGGTAGTGGTCCTGCCGCTCGCGTATCGATTCGAGGTTGCGCTCGCGCGCCCGGTCGGTGTCCTGGCGGTCGCGCGTCGCTTTGGACGGAAAACGAAGGCGGTCAAGCAGGTCGCGAACACGCATCTTTCGGCAGTATGCGCTCCCCGGCCCCGAGCTAGGTTCCCGCGCGACCGGGCTTGCGACTCCACTTCCGCAACAATCGGTCGGTCCGGGCGTGCTTGCGCTCGCCGGCAGCCTGTTCGGCGGATTCGCGCTCGTGAGCGCTCACCGGGTTTTTGGCAGGTCTGCCGGGCGGACGCCGCATCTGTCTGAAGGCGTCCAGGTCAATTGGGAAGATGGCCCAGACCGGGCCGATCTTGATGCCGTAGAGCCGTCCGCCGAGCAGCAGTCGACGCACATATGCCTCGGAGACATGAAGGTCCGCGGCCGCTTCGGCAACAGACATCAGCCGCGGCCTATCCATTCCCCATCCAGGAAATATACACGGCGCCGCAACTATTTCTGCTATACTGCTGGCAGTTTCAATGGACTGAGGTCAGGGCCGGTTCGGCCCTCAGGTTGCCCGGCCGGCAAGGCGGTAGCAACCTCGGCCCTCCGCTTCGCGATCACTCCTTAGGAGGAAACGCAATGGCTGAGGCCAAAGACGTCGCCGCCAAGTTTGTAGCCGCGTTCAACGCTCATGACGAGGGAGCGCTGCTCTCTCTCCACGCGGCCAACATCAAGTTCGAAGCCCCGGGTGGGGTGCACCTGAACAACACCACCGACGCGACCGCATACGCGCTGCGCTGGATCAAGGGCTTCCCCAACGGAAAGATGACCGTTCGGCACGAGATCACAAGTGGCCCCTGGGTCGTCCAGGAGATCACGATGGATGGCACTCACTCCGGTCCTCTCGAGGGCCCGATGGGCACGGTTCGGCCGACCGGTAAGCACTTTTCCGGCAAGGGCGTTCAGCTGCTGCGCATCGAGAACGACAAGATCGCCGAGGCTCGCCTGTACTTCGACATGGTCGAGATGATGACCCAGCTCGGGATCATGCCGACTCCGGCGGCCGTCTAACGACAATCCGCGTTGGTCCGGCCCCGCGAGGGGCTGGACCTCTTCGCCCCGGAATGGAGCAGACCCGCGGCGGATTGGAGCTCTCATGAGCGCTGACTGGCCGCTGGGCATGGTGAACCTGAAGGTCCTCGACCTGGAGCGCGCGGTGGCGTTCTACGAATGGTTCGGCCTGAGCCTGATCGCGGGTGACGAGCGGACCGCCACGATGGGCACGGGTGACGCGCCGCTGCTGCGTATGCATGCGCTGCCGGGTGGGCGCGAGCGCCCCAGGCGCACCTCGGGCCTGTATCACTTCGCCATCCTTCTGCCAAAGGAGGAGGAGCTCGGCGGGTTTCTCAAGCGATCCCTGGAGCAGCGCCTCCCGCTCACCGGGACCGCCGACCACTTCGTGAGCCAGGCCCTCTACTTCGACGACCCGGAGGGGAATGGAATCGAGGTCTACGCCGACCGCCCGCGTAGCGAGTGGCAGTTCCCCCAGGGCCGCCTGCACATCGGGACCGACCACCTGGATTTCGAGCGTCTCCTGCGCATCGCGGATGAGCCACAGGCGAAGCTCTCGAGTGGCACCGTCCTCGGCCACATGCATCTCAACGTCTCCGACCTGGACGGGTCGCAGGCGTTCTACGAGTCGATCGGCATGGAAGTGATGGCCGAGGCGGGACGCGTGATGCGCTTCATGAGCTGGGACGGCTACCACCACCACCTCGGCATCAACCTGCTCGAAGGTCGCGGCGCGGCGCCTGTCGAGGCCGGCGTCAGGGGACTGCAGAGCTTCGAGGTGGGACGCCTTCTCGCCCCGCGAACGGACCCGGACGGGATCCTCGTCAGCCCTCCCGCTTGACCTTCGCCACGTCGTGCTGGCACCAGGCGTAAAGGGCGTCGTAGAGGGGAGTCTCCAACTCGATCTTCAGGTGGTCGTTCTCACCGTGGACCATGGCGAACCCGTGCGCGATCGCTTTGAGCCCCGCCGCCTCCGGAGTGATGCCGAGATCCGCGCTCACGTCCGCTCCGTGGACGATCATGGCGAGCCTTAACAGCGCGGGGTCTTGCAGGCCGTACTTCACGATGATCGACTCGAAGCTGCACCTGCCGTCGACGTGGCCTAGCTCGACGCCGCCCACGTCGTAGGGGATGGCGCCCTCGCGCTCGGCCACCGCGGCCACGTCCGGCGCCGGAACGTAGAGGAACTCGGCCTCGGGGTCGATGAAGCGCTTGACCAACCATGGGCAGGCAATCCGGTCGACGCTGGCGTTTTTTCGGGTTACCCACTTCATATCTGCACTCCCTGTCGTTGATTTGTCTTCGCTTGGGCTATCCTCCAGCCGATGGCCGAACTCCTGCTGGTGCTCATGGTCATCGCGCTCGCCTTTATTGTGCTGACCGCCGCGGCGGTTCTCGCGGTGGGCTTCGCCGTCCGCCACCTGCGGCGGCGCGCACAGCAGGAGGACCAGCTCCGCCAGGCCACGCACGACCTGCTTCTCTACAGCCCGGACCGCGAAACTCTGGCCCGGCGCGCCGTCAGCTGGGCGGAGCGCATGGCTGGAGGCGGTGGCGCCTTTCTCGTCGATTCCGACGGGGCGATCCTTGCGGCGCACGGGCTGGAACTCCAGGTGGCCAGGGACGTCGTGGCGAGCAATCATCTCGATCCCGCCTCGGCGGCCACGCACGAGCCCAGGTTCGAGCAGGGCGTGCTCGTCCTTCCGCTCGACCTTCAGGCGGGCCGCGGTGCGATCGTGGTCGTTCCCAGTGCGGCAGCGCCAATTCCAGGCAACGGCGATCTGAAGCGGCTCGGTCAATACGCGACGAGCATCACGGCCGGGCTTGAACGCGTGACCGTGAACGCGCGGATCCGCGCGCTCGAGCGAGCGAAGAGCGATCTGCTGAGCATCGCCTCGCACGAGATCCGTGGCCCGATGACCGTGATCAAGGGCTACCTCACGATGCTGGCGGCCGGTTCGCTCGGCGAGCTCAGCGCGAAAGCGCAGTCGGTGCTGCCGCTTTTGATCTCGAAGTCCAACGAGGTCAACTGGATGATCGAGCAGATGATCGAGACGGCACGCCTCGAAGAGGGGCGGCTGGACCTGGACAAGGTCCCGTGCGACATCGTCGAGCTGACCAGGTCGGAGATCTCCGGTATGGGAATGCTGCTGTCAGGTCATGAGACGAGGCTCGAGGAGCCGTCCGAACCCCTACAGGCCGAAGTCGACCCGGATCTCTTTCGGATCGTGGTCCGAAACCTTCTCAGCAACGCCGCGAAGTATTCGCCCGCCGGCTCGGAGATCGCCGTCCGCGTCGACCGCGATGGCGGCATGGCGAGCGTATCGGTGGCCGATCAGGGCGTCGGAATCGCGCCGGAGGACCAGGCGCGCCTGTTCACGCGCTTCGCTCGAGTCGCGAACTCGCAGCACGTGCCGGGCACGGGCCTCGGGCTCTGGCTGTCGCGTGAGATCGCCCGTATGCACGAGGGAGACCTCACAGTGCAGTCGAGCCCAGGGGCAGGAAGCACATTCTTACTGGCGGTCCCTCTGAAGCTTTAGCCTGCTCGAGGTGGACCCCGACGTGCGTTCGAGCTTCGAGACGTCGCGTCCCCTCGATCTGCGGCGGACCCTCGCACCCATCGGCCTCGGCCCGTCGCTCCGCGTCGACGGCCGCGACGCTTGGCGCGCCACGCGGACGCCGGAGGGTCTGGCCACGCTTCACTTGAAGCATGAGGAGGGCGGGATCGAGGTCGAGGCCTGGGGTCCAGGCGCGTCCTGGGCGGCGGCCCGCGCGCCCTTGCTCTGCGGCGAAGATGACGACGGCCGGGGCTTCACACCGCAGCACCGGCTGATCGCCGATCTCCACCGGCGCCACCCCGGCCTGCGGCTCACAAAGACCCACGCGGTCTTCGAGGCGTTGGTTCCAGCGGTGCTCGCGCAGAAGGTCACCACCGTCGAGGCCGAGGCGGCCTACCGCGCTCTCGTCCGGGACCTGGGTGAGCCCGCTCCCGGTCCCACGCGGCTCAGGGTCGCGCCGTCGGCGCAGGTCCTCGGCAGGACGCCGTACTGGGCGTTTCACCGGTTCGGCGTCGAGCGCCGCCGGGCCGAGGTTGTCATTCGCGCCGCGCGAAGCGTGGGCCGGCTGGAGGAGGCGACGGAGATGGACATGCCGAGCGCATACGGCCGCCTCGGCGCGTTCGCAGGCATCGGGCCTTGGACGGCGGCCAAGGTCGCGCTCGTCGCGCTTGGCGATGCGGACGCCGTGCCGGTCGGCGACTACCACCTGCCGCATGCGGTGGGCTACGCGCTTGAAGGGACGCCGCGCTCGACCGACGAGAGAATGCTCGAGCTCCTGGACCCGTACCGCGGTCACCGCGCCCGGGTGATCCGCCTCCTGCTGCTGTCCGGCATCGGAGCCCCGCGCTTCGGCCCGCACCAACCGCTGCGCAACATCACAAACAACTGAGAATCGGCCGTGCTTACGTGGCATGGGCGGCCGGGTTCACCCCGGCCGCGACTTTGTCTACCTCGACACCTAATCGCGGCCAGGAGTGACAACTTTGAAGAATCCGAACCGTATGCCGGAAAGAGAGCAGCTGCGTCGGCGAAGCCGACCCAGCGATGAGAGGGAACCATCTGGGTTCCCTCTCATACCTCCAGCTTTGCCAGCTCCTCCTCGACGAGCGTGACCAGCTCGCCCATGCCGTCGCTGTCGAAGATCAACCTCGCTCCCGCCGCCCTCAAGAGCTCCGGCAGGGACCTGGTCGCCCCCAGGGCCAGCGCTTCGCGGTAGTCGTGCACGGCGTTGCGGCCGTCTTTCAGGCTGTTCCGCCAGACCTGGAGCGCACCCAGCTGGGCGATGCCGTACTCGATGTAATAGAAAGGGCTGGCGAAGAAGTGGGGTTGCTGGTACCAGCGGGCGATCCGCTCCGCATCGAGCCCGGCCCAGTCTACCGAAGGGCCTTCGAACCGCCGGCGCAGCTCGAGCCACTTGGCGTCGCGAGCGTCCGCGTCCCGGCCGGCCGGGTCCAGGTAGATCCAGTGCTGGAAGGCGTCCACCGAGGCGCAGTGCGGGAAGAAGAGGATGATCCCTTCGAGCAGCTCGGCTCGCGACCGCTTCGCATCGGCCTCGGTGTAGTAGCCGCCATGACCCTTGTCGATGTATGGCGCGGCCAGCAGCTCCATCGACATCGACGCGACCTCGGCCATCTCCGAGCCGGGATTGCGCTGGAAGAGGAGCGGGAGCGTCGAGGCTTCGAAAGAGTGGAATGCGTGGCCGGCTTCGTGCAGGAGCGTGCGCACGTCCTCGTCGAGGCCCACGGCGTTCATGAAGATCAACGGCATCTTCCTGAACGCGAGGGTCTGGCAGTAGCCACCTGGTGCTTTGCCCTTGCGGTTGTCGAGGTCGAGCAGGTGGGCGTCCGCCATCCTCTCGTAGTAGGCGCCGAAGTCCGGGTCGACGTGCGTGAAGACTCCGCCCGCACGCTCGATGAACGCCGCGATCTCGTCGAACGGCTTGAGCGCGGGGCGACCCTCGGCGTCCGAGGTGAGATCCCACGGCCGCAGCGTCTGCAGGCCCATCTTGCGGCGCCGCCGCTCCATGATTCGCGCTACCGCCGGCTGGACCGCCGATTCGACGGCTTCGTGGAAGCGCATGCAGTCATCCGGGGTGTAATCGAAGCGGTTCTTCTCGCGATGTGTGTAGTCGCGGAAGTTTTCGAAGCCGGCGTTTCGAGCGACCCGCTGCCGCACGTCGTACATGCGATCGAAGATGCCGGCGAGCAGGGTCCTCTGGTCTATGTACGGCTTGGCGCGCGACTTGAAGGCACGCTCGCGCACTGCCCGATTGTTCGACTCGAGGAACGGCAGCAGCTGGGCCGGGGTCTTCTCCTCGCCGTCCCAGACCACCGTCATCGCTCCGTTGACCTTGGACCACTCGGTCTCCAGCCTGGACATCTCCCCGAACAGGGGAACGTTCGCCTCGTTGAACAGCTCCAACTGGTTGCGGAAGCGCTTGATGGTCGTCTCGAGGCCTGGCCGCGAGTAGTCGAGCTCCACCAACCGCTCCTGCAGTCGGACGCGCTGCTCGCGAGCCTTCGGCGAGATCTGCGTGCCGAACCGCAGCTGCGCCGCCTCGCGGGCGGGGTCCGACGTGTCGCACGAATAAGCAAAGCTCGCCAGCGCGCCGGCTTCGGAGAGCAGCGACTCGAAAACAGACCAGTCCGCGAGCCACGACTCGACGTTTTCGCGGTCGAGCGGGCGGGACGCGAGCTCCTCGAAGTAAGGGAGCACCTCGTCCCACGCGGCTTCCTTGAACGCGTCAGGCGACTCCGGCAGAGCCAACACCACACCACCCCCCGACAACCGTGCACGAAATTGCAGCCTGCTCATGGTACAGAGGACGCTTGATGGAATCTTCATCGCCTACTTTGCGGCTGCCGCGTGCGGTGAGGTTCGCCGGGCTCGCGAGTTT
>DAIPXW010000064.1:0-8831 GCA_036783075.1 Candidatus Dormiibacterota bacterium
TCGACGTCGCAACCGGCACCGCCGGGGTCGCGATCGCGCTCGCCTCGCAGACCGAGGCGCGCATTACGGGCGTGGACTTGAGTGAGGCCATGCTCGCGCGCGGCCGCGAACGCGTGCACGCATCTGGCCTGGAGGGACGGATCGAGCTCTTTTCCGGCCGCGCCGAAGCGCTGCCGTACGCCACCGCTTCGTTCGACGCGCTGAGCTTCACCTACCTCCTGCGCTACGTCGCGGACCCGGCGGCCACAGTCGCGGAGCTTGCCCGCGTCGTCAGGCCGGGCGGCCACATGGCCGGCCTCGACTTTTACGTCCCGCCCAGCGCGCTCTGGCGCGCCCTGTGGCGTGTGTACACGCGCGCTGTTCTCCCGGCCGCCGGGTTGCTGCTCGGCGGGCCCGCGTGGTGGGACGTCGGCCGCTTCCTCGGCCCGAACATCGAAGGCCATTACGAGCGCTGGCCGCTTGACCGACTCGTCAAGGCCTGGTCCGCCGCGGGGATGGTGGACGTGGGATGGCGCGTGATGAGCCTCGGCGGCGGGCTGGTGATGTGGGGCACGAAAGGCGTTGCCTGAGACGGAGACGCTGGCGCCGGCGTACTACGCCGCGCGCGCTTCGGGCTGGCGCAGGGACGTCTTGGCTCTCCTGCACCCGCCGTACACCGCGTGGCATCTGTCCTACGTGCTCGTCGGCGCCGGCCTGGCGTCAAGGGTCAGCCCGTTGCGATTGACGGCCACGCTGCTCGCATTCTTCCTGGCGGTCGGCATCTCGGCGCACTCGCTTGACGAGCTGCGAGGACGCCCGCTGCAAACCGAGATCCCGGGCCGCGTGCTCTGGGTCGCGGCCGTGTTGGGCTTGGCCTGCGCCGTTGGACTTGGAAGCGCCGGGGTCGCCGTGGTCGGTCCGTGGCTGCTGCCTTTCATCGCGGCGGGCGTGCTGTTCGTCTTCGCCTACAACCTCGAGCTGCTGGACGGGCGTGTGCACGGAGACTTCTGGTTCGCGCTCTCCTGGGGCGCGTTTCCCGTCCTCACCGCGTACTTTGCGCAGACCGGCCGCATTTCAGTCGCGGCGGTCGTGGCGGCGGCCGCCTGCTACGCCCTCTCGTATGCGCAGCGCATGTTGAGCACACCCGCGCGGATGTTGCGCCGGCGCACGACAGGTGTCAGCGGGACGGTCACGCTGAGCGACGGAACGGACCTGGCGCTCGACACCAAGGTGCTGCTGCGCCCGCTGGAGCGTGCCCTGTCGGCTCTGTCCTGGGGTGTCGTCCTGCTCGCCATCGCGTTAGTCGCATCACGGTTCGTGTGAGCGCTCGTACGATTCAGCGTGCATGAGCACGCTTGAGGATCCGGCCGTCAAGCCTCTGTTCCGGGGCTGGTCGCACGCGGTCGCGGCGGTGGTCGCCGTCGCTGGTCTCATCGCCCTTGTAGTGGTGACGCGCGACGACCCGGCCAAGCTCGTCTCGATGGCGATCTACGGGGTCGGCCTGGTGCTTCTCTTCGGGATGAGCGCGACGTACCACATCTTCAACGGCTCGCCGCGCGTGAAGGAGTGGCTGCGCCGCGCCGACCACGCGACCATCTTCGTGTTCATCGCGGCGACGTACACGCCGCTTGTCTTCAATGTCCTGTCAGGGTGGTGGCGCATCGGCGTGCTGGTCGCGATCTGGGTCTGCGCGGCGGCAGGGGTCGCCGGGGCGGCCCCATTCCTGCGCATCCCGCGCCGCCTGCTCGCCTCGCTGTACCTGGCCATGGGCTGGCTTGCCGTGGTGGCGCTGATCCCTCTAACCGCCGCCCTGGGATGGGTCGCCGCGCTCCTGATGGCGCTCGGTGGCATCCAGTACTCTCTCGGCGCCGCCGCGTATGCGTTCAAGAGGCCGCGCCTCTGGCCCCGCGTCTTCGGCTATCACGAGGTCTTCCACCTGGCTGTGATCACGGCCAGCGTGACCTTCTACGTGATCGTGGTCCACTACGCGGTCCCGTTTCGGAGAGCCGGTTAGACCGGGTGCACCCCGTGCTTGCGCTCGGGCACGGCTGAGACCCGTGTCGCATACGCCTTGAAGCGCGCGATCAGCGACTCGCGCAGGCGCTCCGGCTCCACCACGTCGTCGACGATGAGGTTGCCCGCGAGCTTGTAGAGGTCGACGTCTTCTCGATACTCGTCCTCCAGCTGCTTGCGGCGCGCGGGCCGGTCCTCCTCCGGCAGCTCGGCGAGCTTGTTGAAGAAGACCGCGTTCACCGCGGGTTCCGGTCCCATGACCGCGATCTGCGCCGACGGAAGGGCGATCACGCAATCGGGATCGAAGGCCGGGCCGGCCATGGCGTAGAGGCCCGCGCCGTACGCCTTGCGCACGATGACGCAGATCTTCGGCACCGTCGCTTCGGAGACCGCGCTGATCATCTTGGCCCCATGGCGGATGATGCCCCGCCTCTCGACGTCCGTCCCGATCATGAACCCGGGCACGTCGGCCAGGAAAAGCAGCGGTATCTCGAACGCGTCGCACAGCCAGATGAAGCGCGCCGCCTTGTCGGCCGAGTCGTTGAAAAGCACCCCGCCTTTCTGCATCGGCTGGTTGGCCACGACGCCGACGGCCCTGCCGTCCAGGCGCGCGAAGCCGGTGAGGATCTCCTTGGCGAAGAGCTTCTTGATCTCGAGCCAGCTGCCATCGTCAACGATGGCGTCCACGACCTTGCGCATGTCGTAGCCGCGGTTCGGCTCCTCCGGGATCAGCTCGCCGACCGGCCTTCCTTTCGACGGCGCCGGCTTCGGTTCAGACATCGCCGGCTTCTCTCCGGAGCGCTGCGGCATGTACTTGAAGTAAGCCAGGGCGAAGTCGATCGCCGCCTTGTCGTCCTCGACGAGCGCGTCCCCGCAGCCGCTCTCGGTGCAGTGCATGCGAGCGCCGCCGAGCTCCTCGAGGCTCACCTTCTCACCGACCACGACCTCGACCATGCGCGGAGAACCCAGGTACATCGACGCATTGCCGTCGACCATGATCACGACGTCGCAGAAGGCCGGGATGTACGCGCCGCCCGCCGCGGACGGCCCGAACAAAAGGCAGATCTGAGGCACCTGGCCGGAGAGCTGTACCTCGTTGAAGAAGATGCGGCCGGCGTGCCGGCGTCCGGGAAACATGTCGATCTGGTCCGTGATGCGAGCGCCGGCGGAGTCGACCAGGTAGAACAGGGGCACACTCAGGCGCGCCGCCGTCTCCTGGATGCGCACGATCTTCTCCACCGTCCGCGCCCCCCAGCTGCCGGCCTTGACGGTCGGGTCGTTGGCCATGACGGCGACCTGGCGTCCGTCGACGGTGCCGAGGCCGGTCACGACCCCATCCGCGGGCAGCTCGTCGGCGAGCACGTTGGCGTAGAGGCCGTCCTCGACGAACGAGCCGCCGTCCAGCAGCAGGTTGAGCCGCTCGCGGGCCGTCAATTTGTGCTGCTCGCGCAGCTTCGGCAGATAGCGGGTGCCGCCTTTCAGCGCCTTCTCGCGCAGCTCGCGATGGCGAGGGTTGCTCATGGGGCCTGACACTCTATTTGCCTTTGAAGTCCGGCTCGCGCTTCTCGAAGAAGGCCTTGATGCCTTCTCTGGAATCCTCGGTCAGCGTGATCAACGTGAACTGGCTGTGCAGGTAGGCCAGCGCGGCGCGGAACTCCATGTCCTGCTGACGGTAGAACGAATCGCGGCCGAGCCGCATCGCGACCGGCGATTTCTTCACGAGCTTGTCGGTGATGTCCTTCACCGCGCTGTCGAGCTGATCATGGGGAACGACCCGGTTGATAACGCCGGCGGACTGAAGCTGCGTCGCCGTCCAGCGGTCGCCCAGCATCTCCATCTCCAGCAGCACCTTGCGCGGCAAGTTGCGCGAGAGGATCGCCTGGATCATCATCGGCCAGATTCCGACGTTGATCTCCGGCGTGCCGAAGGTGGCCGTGTCGGTCGAGACGAGGAGGTCGCACGAGCAGGCGAGTCCAAGGCCGCCAGCGAGCGCATGCCCGTTGATCCGGCCGACGATGGGCTTGCCCAGCATCTCCATCAGCACGAAAAGCTCCACGAAAAGGGCGCGGCTGTGGTGGCGTTCCAGGTCGGACATCCCACCGTCGAAGCTCGCGAGGTCGGCGCCGGCGCAGAACGCGCGGTCGCCCGCGCCCGTCAGGACCACCACGCGGACCTCTTGCTCGCCCTGGCACCAGCGAAAGGCGGTGGCCAGGTCGCGCAGCATCCCCGCGGACAGCGGGTTGCGCTGGTCGGGACGGTTGAGCGTGACAGTCGCGACGTGACCTTCGACGGCAACGAGGACCTGCTCGAGCGCCGGGATCTCGCTCACAGCCCTAATCCTGCCTCACCCGAGCAGCCTGAACGCGATCGCGAGGCCGACCAGAATGAGGACGGAGCCGCCCAGCTCCTCGCTCCAGGCTTCGACGTGCCGGCCAAGGCGGTGGCCCAGCTCGAGCCCGACCAGCGACATCGCCACGCTCACGGCGGCCATCGTCACGGCCGCGATGACGATCTGGATGTGGTAGACGGCAAGCGCGAAGCCCACCGCAAGGTTGTCGATGCTCAAAGCGACCGCGGTGACGATGAGCTGGTGCGTGGCCAGGCCCGGCGGGCCCTTTTCCTCCTGGCTGACCCGCCGCCCCTGGAAGATCGTGTAAGCGCCGGTGAGGATGAGGATGCCTCCCGCGACGTAGGAGGTGATGTTGTGCCCGATATACCCCGCGACCGCCTCTCCGAGAAGCAGTCCGATCAACGGCATCAGGGCCTCGAAGAACCCGAACGCCAGGCCGACGCGGATCCTCGTCCGGGCGTCGATCCCGCTGAGGCCGATCCCGATCGCACCCGCAAAGTTGCTCAGGCCGACCGAGACGCTGACGAGCAGCAAGCTGAGGACGGCGGACACGTTTTGTAACTATATTCAGGCGCCGGTCGCCCTTAGTTGGTCGCCAATTCTTGACAAAAATTCTTTGCCCGCACCAATACTTCGCAGCAGAATTGCACCGAATCTGCAATCGTCTCTGTCACCCAAAGTTAGGCCAACAGTCGCTCAAACCATATAATCCACCCCACCAAGAAAGATATGAAGCTCAGGCAGCGCGAACCTGCCGCGGCCGTGGCCGCGGCCTCACACGGTGGCGACATCGACCTCGACAAGCCGATCTTCACGCTCAGCGTGGCTTCCGAGATCCTCGAGGTGCACCCCCGCACTTTGATGATGTACGAGCACCTGAGCATGATCAATCCCAAGCGGACGGTGACCAATCGCCGGCGTTACTCGCGTCGCGACGTGATGAAGCTGCAAGCCATACAGACCCTCACCCGCGAGCATCACGTCAACCTCGCCGGCGTCCGTCACATCCTGGCGCTGTTGAAGCGCCTTCAGAACGCGGGTGTCGAAGCACCCGATGGCCTCAAGGACCTGGACGTGTCGCAGCTCGACGTCTGAATAACATCCCGAATTCGGGTTGATGGAAGGTAAATGTCGAAGAAAAGAAGGCGCTTAGAGATCAAGGTCGATCCGCTTCCGGCTCCGTACCAGGACGAGACGGCATCGTGCCCCGTGTGTGGGCGCGACGCGGCCGCGATCGGGAGGCGCCACCTCCAGATCGTGTTCCGCTGCGAAGGATGCAAGGTCGTCTTCAAGCGGAATCGCTCCTGGCCCTACTACTACTAGGCCTCCGCCGCTGAGCTAGACCCACCCGCCAGGCGGCGGATGCGGACGCCGCGTGTTCTCTACCCTGGGGACATGAGGCGGTCGATCGGCCGAGCCGCGGTCTATGGGGCCCTGGCCGGGCTCGCCACGGCGGCGGTCGCCGAGGCGGTCAGGCCGCGTGGGGGCACGACGGTCCTCGTCGACTGGGCCCAGGTGCGGCGGTCGGCGCGCGCCCGGCTCGGGGACCCGTCGATCGCCCCGGCGACTCTCGACGCGGCGGCGAAGCTTTACGCGGTGATGGCGGCGCAGCTCCAGGAGCCCCTGCTCGGCTTTGTCGGACGCCTCCCAAAGGGCGCGTCGATGCCGAGGTTCGAGGCGCTGGACCGCGTCGGGTGGCTGGAGCTCAACCTCACCATCCTGCGCAGGGCCATCGACCCCGTGCTCGAGGCCGGTCGCATGCCCAACTCGCTGATCGTGGAAGTAGGACGCGCGGGGATCGACCAGTACGTCGCGCTCATGCTCTCTTTCCTCGGCCGCCGCGTGCTCGGGCAGTACGATCCGCAGCTGCTCGGCGCGGAGCCGTTGGGCGGCGAAGGCCTTTACCTGGTCGAGACCAACGTCGAGGAGTGGGGCCGGCGGGCCGACCTCCCGCCGGGTGACCTGAGGCGCTGGCTGATCCTGCACGAGATGACGCACGCGTGGCAGTTCGCCGCGCATCGGTGGCTGCGTCCCCACATGGAGTCATTGATGCGCGTGCTGCTGGACTCCGTGGTGCGCAAAGGCGCGCCGGTGGCTCGCATCGCGTCTTTCGCCGGCGTCCTGCCTGCCCAGCTGAGGGCGATGCGCCAGGTGCAGGGCACGATGTCTGTGATCGAGGGTTACAGCAACCTCGTCATGAACGAGCTAGGGGCCAGGCTGCTGCCCGAGTTCGAGCGGCTCGAGGACGCATACCGGCGGCGCAGCTCGGGAAAGAGTCCTCTGGACGTTCTGGTCTGGAAGCTGACCGGCCTTGACTTGAAGCTGCAGCAGTACAGGCGCGGGGAGGCGTTCTGCCGCACGGTCTTCGACGACCACGGGATGAGCGTGTTGAACCAGGTCTGGGTCGATGCCGAGCACATGCCTCGCCTGGAGGAGCTGGCGAACCCCGGTGCCTGGTACCGGAGGGTGGTAGCCGCCACCTGATTTGCGTCGCCCGTTGGCCTGGATCCCCCGAGGGTGGGGCCAGCGCTGCGGGTCATCCGGCGGTGAGCGATCGCAGCTATCCGATGTTGTCGAGGAAGCTGAGCACGCGTTGCTTGAGCAGCGTGGCGGCACGCTCGTCATAGTCGGGCAGGCTGCTGTCAGCGAACAGGTGGCGGTCGCCGGGATACAGGAACAGCTCCGCTCCCTCGGTCGTCTCGACGAGCTCGCGCGCGGCGGGGAGGTCCTCGACCGCCCACTCGTCGGCCTCCATCATGTGGATCTGGAGCGGCACTCCGGGCGGCCACGAGCCGCCGAACTCGGCTGCCGGCAAAGCAGCGCTGAACAGCAAGGCTCCTTTCGCGCCGGGTCGCGTCTGGGCCAGCATCTGCGCTCCCATCACCCCGAGCGAGAAGCCGGCATAGACGAGCTCGTTCGGCAAGCTCTCAGCGGCGAGCCGGCTCCGCTCGAGGATCGTGTCGAAGCCGACCTGTTTGGCGTAGCCGACGCCCTCCCCGAGCGTGGCGAACGTGTTGCCCTCGTAGAGATCCGGGGCGTGCACCGTGTGCCCGGCTGCGCGGAGCTCGTCGGCGAACGCAAGGAATCCGGGGGTCTTTCCCTGTGCGTGGTGAAACAGCAGTAGCTCGGCCATCACCGGATTCTCCGTTTAGTCTTTCAGCTCTTCCTGGGCGGTTTCTTCGCTGATCGGCATGACGGCGACGGGCAGGTCGGCGATGTCGAAGTAGCGCACCGCTTTGTTCATGCGCTTGGCGATCCCCACCTGGACCTTGACGCCGAGCGAGATCCGCCCGAACACCCATACCTCGTCGCAGCGCGCGAGCAGGTTGTTCATGGCCTCGCGCACCACGTCCTTGGAGACGGTGTGCATCAGGTAGTAGTCGAAGAGCATGAAAGGGCTCACCGGGACCATGCCCGAGTCGAGCACGAACTTCTGGATGTGCGCCCGCCAGTAGAAGACCTTGTTCGACATGGCGACATAGACCAGGCGCTTGGGGTGGCGCAGCGTCTCCTCGGCCTGGTCCCGCGCGCTCGGCTTGGTGGTGGGCTGGAAGATCCGCTCGAGTATGTCCTCGGCTGCCTTCCCCGAGATCGTCGCCATTGGGGGGGCTATCGTATCAGCCGTGCCAGAAGGCTCCCGGTTCGACCTCTCCGGGCGCGTGGCGCTGGTGACCGGCGCGAGCCGCGGCATCGGCAGCGCCATCGCGCATGCGCTCGTCGAGCAGGGTGCCGAGGTGGTCCTGTCGAGCCGAAAGCAGGCGGACCTCGACGAGGAGGCCGCCCGCATCAACGCCCAGCATGGTGAGCGGGCGACGGCGATCGCGGCCCACGCCGGGCGCCCGGAGGACCTGGAGCGCCTGGTTCATTCGACGATGGAGCGTTACGGGCGGATCGACATCCTGGTCAACAACGCGGCCACCAACCCGACGTTCGGCCCCACCTTGAGCGCGGAGCTGTCGGCCTGGGACAAGACTTTCGAGGTCAACCTGCGCGGCGTGTTTTTCCTGACCAAGCTCGTTTACGAGGCTTCGATGGAGGAGCGTGGCGGGGCGGTCGTCAACGTCGCCAGCGTCGGCGGCCTGCGCCCAGGCCTGGCCCTCGGCGTCTACAACGTGACCAAAGCGGGAGTGGTCATGCTCACGCGGCAGCTGGCGCGGGAGATCGGCGGGAAAGTGCGGGTCAACGCGGTCGCGCCGGGGCTGATCAAGACGCGCTTTGCCGAGGCGCTGTGGGGCAACGAGGCGATCCTCGAGCGCGTGGTGGCGGCCAACCCGATGGGGCGCATCGGCACGCCGGAGGAGGTCGCCGGGGCGGTCGTGTTCCTCGCCTCCGACGCGGCGAGCTACATCAATGGGGAAGTGATCGCGATCGATGGGGGCGGCGGCGTCCCTTAACCGCCTGCGCCGCCGCAGCGGCAGCTCCGTTCGCCTCGCCGTCCCCGTCCTCCGCTGTCATCTGCCGGCTGTGGATGAAGTCCTCGAGCTCCTTC
>DAIPXW010000065.1:0-8829 GCA_036783075.1 Candidatus Dormiibacterota bacterium
GTTCGGAGGCGAGGTGGGCAAGACCAACACCACCGTGGTGCGGCGTGCGGTGGCACAGCAGCTCGCCGGATCCATGCCTGCGGTTTCCGCCACGAACCTCACCTGCGCGGCAGGTCAGGTCAACATCAGCGGCAGCGTCGCCGTGCAGAACCTGATCACCCGGACCGGCACGTGCGCGCTCTACGCTCACGCGCGCTTCGACGCGGCTTCGGGGACCTACTCCGACCTGGGTAACGTCGGCGTGTACACCGACGCGCAGGCCTGGACCGCCGCCGGGACGTGCGTGGCCGGCTCCAACGCAGGCTCGTCGAACGCGATCTGTGCCGACGGGTACGAGCTAAGCGGCCACAACACCCCCGCGTGCGCCGCCGCGGGCACTTCGTTTCTATCGGCCGGAGATGCCACCGTCAATCCGAATCCATGTGCGGCCGGCAAGGCGCCACAATCGGTGACTCCCGTCTCGACGACGCCTCTCCCACCCGAGCCGAACACCGACGCCGCGGCGATCGCCACGCTGCAGGGCACCGGAAACGCGGCGTGCCTGCCGGCGGGCGTCTACCCGAACATCGTCGTCGCCGGAGTGACAGTGGGAACCGGCCTCGCACCGGCTCCGATCAAGGACGCCAGCGGCTTCTACCATTTCAAGCCCAGCTGCTACGGCTACCTGTCCATTGCGAGCCTGACGGGTGGAATCGCCAAGGTGCAGGACGGCCCGGAGAGCGCGGCGCAAAAGCACTTCGTCACGGCAATTCTTCCCGCCGCGAGTCAGGCGGGGAACCTTCTGGTAGCGACAATTAATTCGACGAGCACCGCAAACAAGTTCGTCGCGCCCGCCGGCTGGGTCTCCGCCGCTCAGATCAACCGCGCGGGTTCGGGCCGCACTGAGCTCTGGTACTACCCGAACAACCCGGGTGGTATCAACAGCATCACCTTCACTATTAACCCGGCGAACATCAATACCGTCGCTCAGCTCAGCGAGTGGAGCGGGGTGGCGACGGTGGCACCGCTCGATCAGATAGGAACAGCGTCGCTTACGTCCAGAACAACGGCCACCGTCTCGACGGCCGCAGCGACAGCACAGGCAAACGAGCTCGTCATCACCGCCGATGGCTTCAACAAGGGGGTCGCCGGCCAGACGTTCGCCCAGGGAGCTTCATGGACGGGCCTGTCGAGCGACACGATCAACGGCTTCGCGTCCGAGTTCCGTCTGGACCTCCCGGCTGCAGTCGCCAGCGAAACCATGACAGCGAATGTGGCCACAGTCTGGTCGCTGACGATCGCGGCTTTCAAGCCCGCCGGCACCGGAACCGGCGCCGTTCTCGACCCCGGGTTTTACTACTTCAACGGCTCTGGGTTCGCGGGCGGCGGCGGGATCTGCCTCAACGGGGGAACACTTTTGGCGCGCGACGTCACGCTCGAGTTCGTCAACCAGGCGGGTTTCTCGGCCGGAGACTGCACCTCGGGCGGCGGGACCGCCTGCGTGGCGGCCACATGCCATTTCGGATCCGACCCGGCGTCCGCGGCGGCTGACGGTGTCTTCACCTGGCTCGCCGCCCCGTGCTCCCAGAATGCGAGCGCGGCCCCACCCGACGTGAGCTGCTTGGGAGCCTCGAGCTGGTGCCCGGCCGGTGACCGCTCGTGCACCAACCTGCTCATCTGGGCGCCCTCCACGATCGCCGGGCAGATCGCGATCAAAGGGGCGGCCGCCGACGCCTGGTTGCTGGGTTCGATCTACTGGCCCGGCACGTGCGCGTACGTGGACAACGGCTCCGGTTTGATCGCGGGCTCCATCTCGTGCGGGAGTCTGTCACTGTCGGCTGCGGCAGGCGGAGGGATCACAGTGGGCAACGACGCCGGCATCAGCACGGCCCTGGTGGAAGCGATTCTCGTCGAATGAGTTGCTGTATTCGGCGCATCGTGCCAAGCTTCGAGCCCAAGTAGTGTCTATCGCAACCCCCGAGGCCGGCCGCCCGCGGCGCGGACGCCTCTACATCATCGTCGGAGCGGTTCTCGCCGTGGTCGCGTTTGGCGTCGCCGCCGGGCTCGCCAGCCTCCCGCTCCTGCAGTCGAGCACGAGCGGCACCAAGATCGTGGTGGCGAAGGCCAACCTTTCGGCCAGGACGAAGATCCAGGCCTCGGACCTGGAGCTCTTGGCCTACAACCCTGCCCCTCCGCTTGCTTTCACCAGCATCAGCGCGGTCGCAGGGAAAGCGGCCAGGGTCGACATCCCCGCGCTCGCCCCGATCACCGCCAACCTTATCGCGTCCTCGAGCGACATCTTGAGCACCAGCGATGTGGCCTACCTCCCGATCCCGTCGGGTTACGTCGCCGTGACGGTGCCCACCGGTGAGCAGGTCGGTGTGGGCGGGTACGTCCAGGTCGGCGACCGGATCACCATGCTGGCGACGATCAACACGGCGATCTTCGGCGCCAGCCCGCAGGTTCCTGTGGTTCGTACGGTATTCCGCGACCTCGACGTCATCCGGGTCGGGCCGGTCTCCTCGGGCTCGTCGACGGGCGGGATCACGAGCAGCCTCACGCTCCTGACGACCGCGTGTGATGCCGAGTACCTGTTCTGGCTGCTCAACAACGCGACGCTCAAGTACACACTCGAGTCGTTCACGGACTATGCCAACAGCCCGCAACAGCCAGACCCCGCCTGCCCGACGCTCGCCTCGGCAGGCGGCGTAGGGCCGAAAGAAGTGGACAAGCGCTGGCACTTCACCAGCGGCTGATCGATGTCGCCTTCGATCATCATCCTGGTCGCGGCCACCGCAGCCATCGGCGTCGGGCTGGTCGTGTTCGGGGTTGTCAGCCGCGGTCGCGCCGCCGAGGTCGGGCCCTACGCTCCGATCACGACCCGTACCCTCGCCGACGTCCGGGAGCAGCTGCGCAGGCGTTTTGAGCCGACGGGCTCTCCCAACTGGATCGCGACCAACCAGAAGGTAAGCGCTCTCGCCAGCGACCTGGCGAGCGCGGACCTGCAGCTACGGCCGTATGAGTTCCGGATGCTGCAGGGGGGCTCGGCCGTCGTCTTCGCACTGGTCGCGCTGCTGCGCTTCGGCATCTCCGTTCCGGTCCTGGTCTTCGCCGTCATCGGGTTCGCCCTGCCGGCGCTGTACTTGCGCAACCGCCGCGGCCACCGGCTGGCCCAGTTCGAGGCCGGCCTCCCACGTGCGATGGAGCTGATGGCCAACTCGATGAAAGCCGGCCAGTCCATCTCGCAATCGCTGCGAGCCGTCGTCGACAACGCCGGGCCTCCGGTTTCCGACGAGTTCGGCCTCGCGCGCCGCGAGATCGAGCTGGGAGCGTCGATCGAGAGCGCGCTGGGCAACATGGTGAAACGTATCGGCAGCGCCGACCTGCGGCTGATGGTCATGGTCATAACGATCCAGCACTCGGTGGGCGGCGATCTTCCCGCGATCCTGATCACGCTGTCCGACACGATGAAGCAGCGCTCCGAGATGCGAGCCGAGGTCCTCGCCTCAACAGCACAGTCACGCGCGTCAGCGCTGATCATCACCCTGCTGCCGATCGTGGCCGCGGTCGGCCTCTACTTCCTGGTGCCCGACTACTTCAGACCGATGTTCCTCAGCCCGGTCGGTTGGTTCATCCTCGTGGTCGCCGCATTCATGCTCGCCATCGGCAACGTGCTGATCCGGCGCCTCACGGCGATCACGTGAGCGGCGTACCCGTCGTCCTGGGAGTGATCGCCGCTGCCGGAGTGTGGCTGCTCGTCTCCGGCGTCATCGCCGCGCGGGCGAGCGATGCCGCGACGCTCGCCCGGCAGCGGCTTGCTCGCCAGGAGATCGGCTTGGGGCAGAGCGCCGTCGCTCTTGAGCTCGAAAAGCCGCTGGGCGAGCGGCTCACCGCTCCCCTCGTGCGCTGGTTTCGACACCAGCTCGAGCGGCTGACACCCGCCGCGCAGGCCCTCCACTTCCGCCGGCAGCTCGACTTCGTCGGCACCCCGTTTGGGCTCGACCCCGCCGGTATGCAGGCGGTGCGCATCGCCGCTGCGGCCGCACTGGGAGCGGTCGGGCTTGGAATCGGGGTCCTGCTCGGCACGTCGGTCGCGATCGGGATCTCCCTATTGATCGGGGTCGCGTTAGGCTTCTACCTGCCGGTCATCTGGCTCGACCAGCTCGTGCGCCAGCGTCGGGCGGAGCTCGAGGCGGCATTGCCCAACGCGCTTGACGTGGTGGCGATCAGCATGGAGGCCGGCCTCGGCCTCGACAGGGCGCTGGAGCAGCTGGTGCGACACCAGGAGGGACCGTTCACGCTGATCGTCGCGCGTGCGCTGCGCGAGATCGAGCTCGGCAGACCGCGCGCCGACGCGCTCGAGGAAATGGCCCAGTCGACCGGCGTCGAGGACTTCGTCTCCCTGGTGCGAGGCATCCTGCACGCGGAGCGGAGCGGCGTGCCGATCGCGCGCACCATCGCCGCCCACTCAGCGCAGATGCGCGTCAAGCGCCGGCTGAAGATCAGGACCGAGGCTGCGCGCGCCTCGCTGAAAATACTGCTCCCCACCGTCGGCTGCGTCTTCCCCACGCTGTGGCTCATCCTGCTCGGACCCGCCCTGATCGTCGTCCTGTCGATTGCACACTAGACATTTATGAGAGGAAACCCCAGGTGGTTTCCTCTGCGCGCCAGGCGCGAGAAGGATGGGCCTTACTGATCGCATCGCCCGGTCGCTTCGCGACGGGGCTGCTCTCCTTCCGGTATACGGTTGGGACTTGTCGAGTTATGACTCCAGGCGACGCTTGGGTGTCGAAAGTACAAAGTTGCGGCTGGGTGAAACCCAGCCGCCCATGCCACGCTGGCATTTGTGGCACCGATCGACGGAGCTTCAGGAAAGAAAAGGGTTCGATTTGCGTTCGCGGCCGATCGTGGTTGCGGGGCCGTGTCCGCTGTACACCACCGCATGGTCCGGCTGCGACAGCAGCTTCGTGCGGATTCCCTCCAGCAGCGCCGGGCCGTCCGAGTTGCGAAAGTCTGAGCGCCCGATCGAGCCGGCGAACAACGCGTCGCCGGTGAATAGGTTGTCACCGATCTTCAGGGTCACCCCTCCAGGGCTGTGTCCGGGCGTGTGCAAGACGTCGAACGCGAGCGTGCCCGCGTAGTAGGGCTCTCCCTCGATCAGCGCGACGACGTTGTCGACGCGCCCGGTTTCGGCGGCGAACTCTTTGCGCAGCGGCCGGCCCTCGACCAGCACCGTCCTCTCCGCGTCGTGCACCGCGACCGGGACCGGGCCGAGCTCGGTGAGCAGCGCGGAGAGGCCGGCGATGTGATCGACGTCCGTGTGCGTGAGCAAGATCGCCTTCACCCTGGCCTGGTGCCGGCGCACGAGATCGATCATCAGCTCCGGCTCGAGGTTCGCGTCGATGACCACGGCGTCACCGGTGTCCTCGTCCTCGACGAGGTACGAGTTGGTCCCGAAGCGTCGGTCGGCGGTGGCCTCGATGCGCAGCTTCACGGGCTCACGAAGCTTCGCGCGCGACGGTGTGAACGTCCTTCACGCTCTCCAGCTTTTCCATGAGCCGTGAGAGCTGCGCGAGCGAGTCGATCTCGACGGTCGCGGAGACGACCGCCGTCTTGTCGTCGTAGACGTGGACCTCGAGGGCGGACATGTTGACCCTGTTCTCGGCGACCACAGTCGCGATGTCGCGAAGCAGGCCTTGCCGGTCCCAGGCTTCGATCTTGATCGCGACCGGGTACAGGTGGGTGGCCTCCGAGTCCCAGTCGACAGGCACCACGCGCGCCTGGTCCTGCGCGTTGACCGCGTTGATGCAATCGGCGCGATGGACGGTGACGCCTCTCCCGCGCGTGGTGTAACCGACGATCGCGTCGCCCGGCACCGGCTGGCAGCATGGGGCGACCTTGGTCAGGATGCCTTTCTCCCCGCGCACCAGCACGCGGGGGATCGGCTGCACGTTCGGGATGAGCGGGATCGTTCGCAGGTCGCCGCCCGGCGCATCGAGATTGAGCGCCATCCGCATCACGACCGCGTGAGGTGACAGGTCGCCGTATCCGATCGCGGCGAGGAAGTCGTCGACCGAGTTGAACCTGTGCAGGGTCGAGATCTGCTCCAGCTTCTCGTCGTCCAGGTCCGCCAGGTTCACGCGGTGCATCCGGTGAAGCTCTTTGTCGAGAAGGTCACGACCCTTCGCCACGTTCTCCTCGCGGCGCTGGCTCTTGAACCATTTCCGGATGCGCTCCTTCGCCGACGTGCTCTTGACGAAGTTCAACCAGTCCCGGCTGGGTCCGTGCGCTCCCTTCGAGGTCAGGATCTCGACGATCTCACCGTTCTGGAGCTCGTAGTCGAGCGGCACCATGCGGCCGTTGACCTTGGCGCCGATGCAGCGGTGTCCGACCTCGGTGTGGATGCGATACGCGAAGTCGACAGGGCTCGCGTCGATCGGCAGGTTGAGCACCTCGCCCTTGGGGGTGAAGACGTAGACCTCGTCCTGGAACAGGTCGACCTTGACCGTGTCCAGGAACGACTCCGCGTCCCCCACCTCGTTCTGCCACTCGAGCAGGCTGCGCAGCCACGACAGCTTCTGGTCGAAGCTCGAGTCCTTCCCGCCCTCCTTGTAGGTCCAGTGCGCCGCCACGCCGAACTCTGCGACGCGGTGCATCTCGTGGGTGCGGATCTGGATCTCGATAGGTTCGCCCGTGTGGGTGATCACCGTGGTGTGGAGCGACTGGTAGCCGTTGGACTTGGGCATGGCGACGTAATCCTTGAACCTGCCGGGCACGGGCTTCCACAGCGAGTGCACGACGCCCAGCACGCCGTAGCAGTCCCTCACCGAGTCAACCTGCACCCTGATCGCGGAGAGGTCGTAGATCTCCGAGAAATCCTTGTTCTCGCGAGTCATCTTCTGCCAGACCGAGAAGATGTGCTTAGGCCGGCCCGTGATCTCCGCTGTGATCCCGACCTTCTCGAGCTCGCGCGCAAGTATCTCCCGCAGGTCCGACACCAGGGTCTCGCGCTCGTGGCGCTTGCGGTTGATCCGCTTGACGACGTCGTCGTACGCCTCGGGCTCGAGATTGCGAAAGGCGAGGTCCTCCAGCTCCCACTTGATCTGGCCGATGCCGAGCCGGTGGGCGAGCGGTGCGTAGATGTCCAGGGTCTCGCGCGAGATCTTGCGGCGCTTCACCTCCGGCAGCGGATCGAGCGTGCGCATGTTGTGGAGGCGGTCGGCGAGCTTGATGAGGACGACCCGGAGGTCCTCCGCCATCGCCACCATCATCTTGCGGATGTTCTCCGCCTGCTGCTGCTGGTCGGACCGCAGGGCGATCCGGCCCAGCTTGGTGACACCGTCGACCAGCCGCGCCACCTCCGGGCCGAACTCGTGCTGCACCTCGTCGGCCGTAAGCGCGGTGTCCTCCACGGTGTCGTGGAGCAGCGCGGCGGCGATCGTCTCGGCGTCAAGCTCTAGGTCGGCGAGGATGGCCGCCACCTCCAGCGGATGGTTCACATACTCCTCGCCGGACAGCCGGCGCTGCCCCGTGTGGGCGCTCGCGGCGCGCTCGTACGCCTTCCTGACCATCTGCTGACCCTTCGGGTCGAGGTGGTCGGCGATCCTGAGAAGCTCTGAAACGGTCATCTGGGGCTGGTTGAGAAGTTTAGGCGGCCATCTGGGTTCCCCTTGGCGGATCCGCACCTAGACTTACCCATCGCCTGATGAGCTCAAAAACGGGGACTCTTCTGCTGCGCGTCGGCTTCTCGGCCGCCACCGCCGTCATCGTCCTGGTCGGCGCCTCGCTCAACGTGACCGGGCGCTCCGGCACGGCGTTCGTGCTCGCCGTGGTGGCCGGCCTCTTCGCGCTGGGCACCGGAGCGCTCAACTCCAGGTGGCAGGGCTCGGTGCCGCTCGGCATCGCCGCGCTGCTGCTCACGTTCGTCTCGGTCCAGTTCAACCTGGCGGACCCGAACCTGGTGCTGCAGTTTTTCGGCGTGCTGTTCTTGGGGCTCGGCGGTTTCGCGGGCAGCCTCGCCTACCGCAGCTTCACCGAGGCTATGAAACGCCAGCTCGACGAGATCGAGGACCTCAACAACCAGCTCGAGGCCAAGCACCGCGCATTCGTCGCGGCGACCTCGGACACGGAAATGCCCGGACTGCCGGGCGACGTCAACTCGCTCACCGCCAACATCGCGGAGCAGGTCCGCGCCGGATTCGCGTGCTCCTACCTGGCGTCGGCGGATGGACGGCAGTTCATCCCCCAGCCGCCCGGCATCGGGCTCGACCGCCTGCACCCGCAACCGGTCAGCCGCGGAGGAACGACCGGACCGCTGATGATGGCGGTCGAATCCGGGAAGGAGTTCACCGGCAAGGACAAAGGCGGACTGCTCGAGCTGGTCAACTACCTTCCGGACGACCTCCATGTCGACAGCCTGCTGGCCGTGCCGATCCCGATCGGCGACCGCGTCGGCGGGTTCATCCTCCTCGGCAACAAGCCCGGCGGCTTCACTGAAGACGACCGCAGGCTCGCCTCGACGCTGAGCCTGCGAGCCGGAGCGCAACTGGCCAGCGCCCACGCGGTGGCGCTGTCGCGCCAGGACTCGCAGCGCTATTCGCTCCTCAACGAGCTGGTCAAGGAGGCTTCGGGCAAGACGATGGAGGAGGTGCTTGTCCTCGTCCTGGACAAGGGCCGCCAGGTCATCGGCTATGACGCGTCGAGCGCGCTCTTGTTCCAGCCCGACGACAGGTACGTGGTCCTTGGCTCACCCAACGGATCGGCGCCCATCGAAGGACCTCTCGCCCGCGTGCACCAGGGCGAGACGGTCCTGCGCAACCTCATCACCGAGGAAGACGGAATCTACAGCGG
>DAIPXW010000066.1:0-8759 GCA_036783075.1 Candidatus Dormiibacterota bacterium
CCGGTCGGCTCGCCCCGGCCCTCCAGGTAGCGCCGCAGCGCCCCCGTCGCCGTGGCGATCAGAACGTCGTTGACGGTGGCACCAAGAGCCTTGCCGATCGCCTTGAAGTCGTCCAGCGGAATCGGCTTCGACCATGCGGCCCGCTTGCGGCGTCCAAGCTCCCCTTTGAGGATCGTCTGCGGGTCGGCCGGCAGCATGATGAGTCGGCCCAGGCGATACGCGCCGTGGGCCCCGAGGCGAGCCATGTCGGTGAGCTTCTCGGGGTTGGCCATCAGGTCCTGTCCGGCCGCGATGCCGCGACCGACGGCTGCCGGCAGCCAGTCGAGCGAGAGACGGAAGCCGGGGGCCGGCCGCCTGGCGGGTCGCCGCGGCAGGGCCGCCTTCGGAGAGGCGTCCGTCAGCGAGAGCATCACGCGCACCAGAGCGATGCCGTCGGCGATGCAGTGATGGATCCGCGCGAGCACGACCGAGCCGCCCTCGTAGCCGTCGATGACGTGCATCTGCCACAGCGGCTTGCTGAAATCGAGCGGCTCGCTCATCAGGTCGCTGACCATGTTCTCGAGCGCCTTGTCGTCCCCGGGCGCGGGCAGCGCTATGTGCCTGACGTGGTTGTCGATGTCGAACTGCGGGTCGTCCGACCAGTGCGGCAAGTTGCCGCGGCTGCGCGGCCGCACGACCTTCTGGTGGAAGCGCCCGAACGGCGCCAGACGGCGATCCAGGACGGTGCGCAGGCGTTTCAGGTCGACCTTGCCCTGGAGGGCCAAAACGCCCGTGACCATCATCAGGTTGGTCGGGTCTTCCATCCCCAACCACGCGGCGTCGACGCTTGACATGGGGATCAGCCTTGCCACCGTGGCGTGATCCTAGCTCGGTCCGCTCAGACCGGGTACACGAGCTCCCGTCGGGCCGAGCGGTAGAACCAGTACGTGATCGCGGCGATACCGCCGTCGACTACGAAGTTGGCCAGGAAAGGGTAGGCAAAGCCGCCGAGAGCGAACAGCGCCAGCGACGTGAGCGAGCTCGAGATCTTGGCCACGATCAGGAACTGGACCGGCTGGGCGGAGACCTTTTCGCCGCGCTGCGCGACCCACGAGAACGCCGCGACCAGGATCATGTAGGGCACGGCCAGCGTGAGCCAGAAATCCTGGCCGCCGGCCAGCGCGGTGACCTGGTGCATGCCCAGCGCCTTCCCCGCCGAGTTGAGGGTCCGCACGGTCAGGTAGGGGAAGACGAAGAAGTCGATCGCGCCGAGGGCGAAGATCACCGTCCATAGTCGCAGCAGCAGCCGGAGCCTCCTGGTGGCGATGGCGCCGCCATAATCGCACGGCATGCCCCTGACGTCTGCGCGGCGGTCCACCCTGGCGGCCCTGGCGGACACCCTCTTGCCTCACGGCGGCGCGCTGGAGCCCGGCGCGCGCGACGTCAACGTGGCGGCCCAGCTCGACTCCTACCTCGACCGGTGCGCGCCCGGCACCCGGCGGACCGTGAACCTGATGCTGACGGCCTTCAACCTCTCGTCGGTCGCCAGCCGCCACGCGCGGCCGTTCCGCTTCCTCTCCTCCGCGGCTAAAGAGTCGTACGTGCTCGCGTGCGAGACGTCGCGCATCCGCCAGCGTCGCGAGACGTTGATCGCCTTGAAGGCGCTGATCATGATGTTCTTCTGCTCCGACAGCCGGATCCAGCCGCTGATCGGATACGACGGCGAGCCCTTCAAGAAGGTGGGGCGGGAGCCCGAGCTCGTCGAGTTGAAGCTGGAGCAGCCGGAGCGAGGCTTCTATGACACGGCCGACGTGGTGGTTGTGGGCAGCGGCGCGGGCGGCGCGGTGGCGGCGAAAGAGCTCGCGGAGGCGGGCTTGAAAGTGATCCTGATCGAGGAAGGCGAGCATTTCGACCGCCGCGACTTCACGGGTACGCCTCCGGAACGCCTGCGCCGCTTCTACCGCGGCAACGGGCTCACGTTCACGATCGGGGTGCCGACCATCTCGCTGCCGATCGGTCGGGGGGTCGGCGGGTCGACGCTGATCAACTCCGGCACCTGTTTCCGCGCTCCCGATTTCGTGCTCGACGCGTGGGGGCTCGATCGCGACGAGATGGCGCCCTTTTTCGATGAGGTCGAGACAATCCTTCACGTCGAGCCGGTCGGCGCGGACATCATGGGGACCAACGGTGACGTCATGGACGCGGGCCGCAAGGCGCTCGGTTACAGCGGTGGCCCGATCCGGCGCAACGCGCGCGGCTGCCATGGATCGGGCGTGTGCGCGTTCGGCTGTCCCCTCGACGCGAAGTTGGGAATGCACGTCACCTATCTGCCGCGGGCGGCCGCCGCGGGCGCGCACATCGTCAGCGGCTGCCGTGTCGACGAGATAGTCGTCGAAGGCGGCCGGGCGACAGGCGTCAAAGGATCGCTCCTCGACCCGGATACAGGCGCCGCACAGCGCGACGGCAGATTTGAGATCGGCGCAGGCACCGTCGTGGTCGCCGCGGGCGCCATTTACACCCCCGCTCTGCTCCTGCGCCAGCGCCTCGCCAACTCGAGCGGCCAGGTCGGCCGGCACCTGCGCATTCATCCCGGCTGCGGCGTGCTCGGCGTCTTCGACCGCGACCTTCACGCCTGGAAGGGGGTGATGCAGAGCTACTACGTCGACGAGCGCCTGCGCGACGGGATCCTCCTCGAGGCCACGTATCCTCCGCCGGGAGTCGGGTACAGCGCAGGGGGCATCGGCGGCAGGGGAACCGAGCTGAAGGACATGCTCGCGCGCTACCGCCAGACGGCGGCGGCCGGCTTGATCATCTCCGACACGGGCAGCGGCCGCGTTCGGTCGGTGCCCGCGGGCGGGCTTCTCATCTCGTACGACCTCCATCCGGACGACCTTCGCAAGACCCTCGAGGGGATCCACCTTGCGGCCGAGGTCTACCTGGCCGCGGGCGCTGAAGAGGTCCACACGCTTCTGCCCGGCATGCCGCCCGTGCGGAGGCGCGAGGACCTCGCAGGCATCACCGGCGGTCGCTGGACCGCGGCGGACCTGAAGCTCTCCGCCTATCACCCGATGGGCACGTGCCGCATGGGCTCAGACCCGCGAACCTCGGTCGTCGACCAGCACGGGCGCTCCCACGACGTGCCTGGACTCGTGATCGCGGACGCGAGCGTGCTTCCGGGCTCGACATTCGTAAACCCGCAGATCACGATCATGGCGCTCGTGGCGAGAAACGCACGGCACCTCGCCGCGTCGTTGAGCTGATCAGAGGAGCAGAGGCACTCCCGGAATCGCAGCCTCGGTCGCGTACTCGAACGCGGCAGAGGCCGGGCGGTGCACGCGCGCGAGCAGCTCGTCGCCGCGGCTCAACCTCAGCTCGAAATCCGCAACCTCCGTGTGATAGCAGAAGCGCGTCCCGCCCCCCGGGTCCGAATAGGTGACGCCGATGAGATCAGCGCGCCTCGGGTCGACGCTGATCTGAAGCACACGGTCGCCAAGACGCGGCTGCGCGGACCATGCGTCGATGCCCATCGCTCCACGCGTCCGCAACACCTTGAGCGGGCCGTTGATGAGAAAGCGCTGGTCACGGGCGTGGGTGCCGACTGCGGTGCCAAGCAGCGTTCGTCCCAAGCGCGACCGCACCCGGGAAGTGGCCCCGTCGAACCAGAAATCATCGCCCGCCGCAAACCCCCAGTTCCACTCGAGCGCGTGGCTGGTGCCCCAAGTGTGCTGTTGGCCGCCGGGGGCGTGCTCGAGATGGTGTGCCACGCCGTTGATCTCGATCGTGCCGGACACCTTCAACGCCGGGTGGGCCGCGATGTTCGCGACCGAAGACAGCATCTGCCATCGCGGGGTCAGGAACGGGAACGGGGCCTCGCGCGAATCCCAACGCAAGTCCCAACGAGCGGTGCCTCGCTCGCTGCGCAGCTCGCCTGAACATCCGTCCCCTACCAGCAGCGCGTCGTTGAGGCGGAGCACGAAAGGCCTTTTCGAGACGCTGAGCGCTTGCAGGGGAAACACCTCCTTGGCGCCCCAGTTCGCGCTCGGGTCGTCATGGTCGAAGCTGAACGCCCAGAGCGCCGAATGCGCCTCGGTGGCCACCCCGGGGGCGGGGTTGAAGGTGGTGTAACGGATCCAGTAGCCGCGGCGCAACCTGGGTTCGGTGACCGTGACGAACCAGGCCTCGTATGTGCCGGCTCGGTTCCGGCACCGCGCCGCGTTGGCGGTGTCCGCGTCCATCTTCACCTCGCGCGCTTACGAATTCTTCACACCGGGCTGATGCCAGGGCCCGGGGTAGGGGATTGAATCTGCGCATGAGCCTAGCGCCGAATCCCCAGGAAGTCAGCGCGCCCGCGATCCCGCGTCGCGGCATCACCCGTCGCCAGGCGCTCGCCGCGGCCCTGGTCACAGGCATCGGCGTCGGAGCGGTGCGCCTGCTCGGAGGGTCGATGCAGAACCTTGCGCAGCCGCACGCAGGAACGGGCACGGACTGGATCTCACCACTCGGGTCGGAATCCGCTCGCGTCATGCAGCTGCTGCGTCGCGCGACGTTCGGCTACACGCCGGCCGAGCTCGAGACGGCGCTGTCCGACGGGTTCAACAAGACGGTCGACAGGCTGATCGAGACCCGTCCCGCAGACCCCCCGGCCCTGGCTGCCGCGAGCACCCCCGGCGGCCGCTTCGCGATCGCGCAGCTGCAGCAGTGGTGGATCCAGCACATGTCCAACACCGCGACGCCCTTCGCCGAGCGGATGACCTTGTTCTGGCACGGCCACTTCACGAGCGACTACCGAAAGACCGCCGACGACACCTTCATGTACTGGCAGAACCTCACGTGGCGGCGGATGTCGATGACCAACCTCAGGTCGATGCTCATGGAGGTCACAACCGACCCGGCGATGCTGCGCTACCTCGACCTCGCGACCTCGACCGGGCAGAACCCCAACGAGAACTACTCGCGCGAGCTGATGGAGCTCTTCACCATGGGTCCTGGCAACTACGCGGAGGATGACGTGAGGCAGAGCGCCAAGGCGCTCGCCGGGTGGCAGTTGCCTCAGCCTGATTCATTCGCCGACGTCACCGTCGACAGCGCGAACAAGGTCACGCGCCGGCTGCCGGTCTACACCACGCAGAAGGCCGGCGTGTTCAACTCGAGGCGGTCGTTCAAGGGCGCGGTCACGTACCTCGGCAAGACCGGTACGCTCGACACCCAGGGCGTCATCGACCGCATCCTCGCGCAGCCCGCGACGGCGCCCTTCATCGCGTCCAAGGTCGCTCAGCATTTCGTCACCTCGCAGCCCGATGCGTCATACGTGAAGTCGCTCGGCGATGCTTTCCGTCGCAGCAGCTACGACATGAAGACGCTGATGCGCGCCGTCTTCACGAGCCCCGAGTTCATCGCTGCCGCAAGCTATCGCACCCTGGTCAAGACTCCGACCGAGTTCATGGTCCACGCCACCCGTGCGCTGGGATCCGCCAACCTGTCGAGGCTTATCGCGACCTCCGGCTCGGGCATGGGCCAGACGCTGTTCGACCCGCCCGACGTCAGCGGCTGGCCGAACAACGAGGCCTGGATCTCCTCGAACACGGTCGTCGAGAGGGTGAACTTCGTCACCAACGCTCTGAGCCAGGTCAAGACCGCGCTGCCCGCCGCGTCGGACGCGCCCCGCACTCACCTCGACGGTGTCCTAAGCCCGCAGACAGCGACCCTCCTGAACCAGGCGGCCGACGATCGGGCACGCTGGTTCATCACCCTGGCGTCCCCGGAATTCCAGCTCAAGTAGGTGCACGAAAGATGAGTCAAGACGTCGGCATCAACCAGCTCAAGCGCCGCGACTTCCTGAAAGCCGGTCTCGTGTTCGGCGCCGGCGCCGCGGGCTTGGCGGCGGGCTACGCCGCCGTCCCCGACGCTTTTGCGCGGGCCGTGTACGCGGCCAAGCTCGAGGGTCTGACCAACGACAACGTGCTCGTCATGATCCAGCTCGCCGGCGGCAACGACGGCCTGCGCACCGTAGTGCCCCTCGCCGACCCGGCCCTCCACGACCTGCGCCCCAAGCTTGCGGGGCCGATGGTTTCGCAGGCCCTTCCGCTGAACGCCCAGTTCGGTCTGAACCACAACCTGGGCGGGATCAAGGGGCTCTGGGACAAGGGCAAGGTCGCCATCGTGCAGGGAGTCGGCTACCCCAACCCGACCTTCTCGCATTTCGAGTCCATCCGGATCTGGGAGACGGGCGACCCGACACGGCGCCAGGTCGACGGATGGCTGGGGCGGACCCTCGCCAGCGCCTACGACTCCAACGGACACCCGCTGACCGGCTGCGCATGCGGCGCCACCGACGTTCCGGGCGCGCTGCGCGATCTCCAGGCCACGCTGACGGTGATCCAGGACCAGAAGACGTACGGGTTCACCGGTGGCAGCGAGGTCGAAGCGGCGGTCGGGGCGCTGTACAAGGGGACGCCTGGCATCTACGGAGCACTGTTCGACACCGCCATCGCCACCGCCACCGAGACGATGGCGACCCTGCGCACGTCGTCCGCGAGCTACCAGCCGATGGCGGACTACACGGACAAGGTTCAGCTGGTCTACTCGTCGAAGAACCAGCTCGCCGCGGCGCTGCAGCTAGCGGCCGAGCTGATCGTCACCGGCACCGGGGTGAAGCTGCTCCATGTCACGCTCGGCGGTTTCGACACCCACTACACAGAGCTCAACCGGCACGACGATCTGATGGGCTACCTCGACTCCGCGGTCGGCGCCTTCTACCAGGACCTGGCGGCGCACGGGATGGCGGGCAAGGTGCTCATCGCCACCTGGTCCGAGTTCGGCCGGCGGCCGAAGGAGAACGCGAGCGGTGGAACCGATCACGGGGCGGCCGCACCGTTGCTGCTGATCGGCGACCCGGTCAAAGGCGGGCTGTACGGCGAGGAGCCGAGCCTCACCAACCTCGACGCCACAGGCAACCAGGGCTACGCGGTCGACTTCCGCTCCGTATACCAGGAGATCCTCGGCGGGCACCTGGGCGCCGATGCGAGCCAGATCCTCGGGGCCTCCTTCGACAGCGTGCCGTTCCTCAAAGCCCCGGTTGGCGCGACAGTCTGAGATGCGGATCCTGCTGCTCAAGGCGGGGGCGACCGTGTTGACCGTTGCCACCACGGTGCTGTCCGCGCTGTACGTGACCTCGCATTTGAAGAACCCCTCGGCTCCGCTCCGGCCGGCCGTGCTCAGCGCCGGCCAGACATCGACGCTTTCCGCGCCCGGTGGAGCTGTCACGCTCGGGCCTTCGGTTCAGCCGAGCGACGTGAAGCCGGTGACGTCGACGTATGCCTCGTAACAGGCCTGTCGAGGCGCACCACTTCGAGGCGCTCGGCACCCTCTGCAGCCTGTTTGCGGTCGGGCTCGACCGCGGCCGGCTGCTGGAAGGCGAGCTCCGGGTGCGCCACCTGGGCGCACAGCTGACGCGCTTTGAGCCCGGCAGCGAGCTGTCCCGGTTCAACGTTTCGGGCGGCGAATGGTTCGCGGTCGGACCCGATCTGGAGGCGCTGCTGCGCGTGGCGCTTCACGCCTACGAGATGAGTGGTGGCCTGGTGAACGCGGCCGTGCTGCCGTCGATGGTGGCGATCGGTTACACGCGGCCGATGGCGGAGGGACCCCCCGTTCCGGCCCACGCGGCCGTCGCAGCGCCTCCTCCGCTTCCGGCTGTGCTGTCGGTCCGGCCAGGAGCCGCGAGGCTCGAGCCCGGGACCGGGATCGACCTCGGTGGGCTCGCCAAAGGATGGATCGCCGACCGGTTGTGCGAGTGGCTTGGGCCCAACACGGTGGCCAACATCGGCGGCGACCTCAGGGCGCGGGGCGGCGGCCCGGCCGGGGCCGGTTGGCCGGTGGGGTTGGCCGGCGTGACGGTGATGCTGCGCGACCAGGCCGCCGCGACCAGCAGCGTGCGCCGCAGGCGATGGGGCGAGCACCACCATCTCATCGACCCGCGGACCGGGTTGCCGGCGGCGACGGGGCTCGGGGAGGTTTCGGTCGTCGCGGCGACCGGGGTGGAGGCGGAGATCGTCGCGAAAACCGCTCTGCTGCTTGGACCGGAGCTCGCTCCGATCTTTTGCGCCGCCAACGCGTTGGCGTGGTGGCTGGGCGGGTGACATGACCGCCGATCAGTTCTTCTGGGTCCTCGCGCGCGTCGCGGGCCTGGGGTCATATGCGGCGCTTGCGATCGCGCTCGTAACGGGCATCGCGCTGCGCACGGCGGTGCTCGACTGGCTGGGCTCCAACCGCGCCCTTCGGGCGCTGCACGAGTACACGACCGCTCTGTGGATCCCGCTCGCGGGCCTGCACCTTGTTTCGCTTCTGCTCGATACGACGGCGCGGATCGGGCTGCTCGACCTGGTGGTGCCGTTCCATTCCACGTACGGCACGCTGGCCATCGGTCTGGGCGCGCTGTCGGTCGACGTGTTGGTGGTCGTGACGGTGACGGGGCTGCTCCGGCGCCAGATCGACAAGCGGGCCTGGACGTGGCTGCACCGGCTGTCTTACGTGGCGTTCGCCCTCATCTTTTTCCACGCGGTCCTGAGCGGCACCGATTTCAGCGACCCGGTGGTGTCGGCGATCACCTGGGCCGCCGCGGGAATGCTGCTGGTGCTCGGGCTGGTACGTGCGCTCTGGGGGAGGCTGCCGGCGTAGGCGGGGAGGCGGGGGAGGCAAGGCTGGGCAGCAGGAGTCAAGGTGAGGTGCGAAGGGGGACGGGAATGGGAAGATGGCGTCGAGGCGAGGCCCTGGTTTGGGGGTTG
>DAIPXW010000067.1:0-8560 GCA_036783075.1 Candidatus Dormiibacterota bacterium
GCAAAACGCAAAAGCCTGAGCGCATGCGCGACGTTGGCACGAGACGACAGACAGAGGAAGTGCAATATCTTGTGTACAAGCCAAAGTCCCACCTGCGCTCTGACTAGCACCAATGAATGTGAGAATGATGTAGGAACAGCCCCATAGGAATGTTACGGGTGATCTGGGAAACGCCGGGATGATTGCGTGCACTGGGCCGAGCAGGATGTCCTGGGCGGTGATGCTAAAGCGAACGCCGCGATACGCGAGGCCTAACGCGTCGCGGGCACGTGAGCGCGCCAGGGGTGCGACGGCGTATCGCCTCGAAGCAGGCAAGCCGGTCGAGCGACTGGAGCAGTTTGACCCGCAGGTCATGCAGATCATCATGGTGCATAGGTACCGGGGGTCGGCGAGGACGCTCGTGGTGCCTGGTCGGTGTGGATTCTCGGGCTGCAGATTGGAGGCATGACATGGCCGATAACGACGTTAGAGGAGTTGCGATGAGTTCTTTGATGGCGCCGAATGTAAGCGGTGTGGCCGTTCCGGGCCGACGGATGGTTTACAGCATGTGCGGGATGTGCGCGGTGCGGTGTCCGATGGAGGTGACGATAGAGGATGGTCGGGTGACCTGGTTGCAGGGCAATCTGCACGACGAGGCGCTCGGCGCCAGCCTCTGCGCGAAGGGCGCGGCCGGCCTGTTTCTCGAGTCCGACGACGAGCGTCCGCAGACGCCGCTGATCCGCGCTGGCGAGCGTGGTGGCGGCCGGTGGCGGCGGGCGTCCTGGGATGAGGCGCTGGACTACGTCGCCGAGAAGCTGAAGGAGACGATCGAGGCCTTCGGCGGGCGCGGTATCGCGCTGTCCGATCGGGGCGGCCCGTTTGTGGACCTGACCCGTACGTTTGTGCACGCTCTCGGTTCGCCGAACTATTTCAATCACGATGCCGGTTGCATGGGCAATGCTCATAACGCGTCGCGTTCGCTGTACGGGTTCGGCGCGGCGGAGCTCATTTTCGATTTGCAGCATTGCAAGCACCTTGTGCTCTATGGCCGTAACATCGTCGAATCGCTGATGGTCAAGGAGGCCAAGGCGTTCATGGGCGCGGTGGCGAGGGGAATGCGCTGCACCTACATCGATCCGCGTGCCACGATCACGGCGTGCAAGGCGACCCGCTATTGGCAGGTGCGACCGAAGAGCGACTACGCGTTGAACCTCGCGATCATCCATGAGGTCCTGGAACAGGAGGTGTACGACAAGGAGTTCGTTGCTCGGTTCGTGTCCGGCATGGATTACCTGCGCGAGGCGGTCAAGGACGCAACGCCTGAATGGCAGGAGCCTCACACCGGCGTTCCCGCCGCCGAGCTTCGCGCGTTCGTGACAGAGATCGCGGCGGACGCGCCCCAGGTGATCTTCCACCCCGGCTGGATGTCGGCCCGTCACAAGCAGTCGTTTTATGTGAGCCGCTCGGCGGCGATCCTGAACGCGCTGATGGGAAACATCGAGGTTCCCGGTGGCTGCGTGCTGGGGAAGGCGCCCGAGCACTACGGCCGCACGGGCTTGCACCAGCTGATCGACCGCGTGCCAGAGGTCAAGGAGCCGCGCGTGGACGGCGCCGGCGCCGCGCGGCCGCAGTGGGATCCCGCTATCGGGATGGTGCACCAGGCTTTCGCCGCCATGGAGACGGAGCAGCCCTATGGCATCGGCGCGTACTTCGCCTACCGCCACGACCCCTTCACCGGCCTCCCCGACCCGGAGGCGACGCAACGGGCCATGGAAAAGCTCAAGCTGATCGTCTCGATTGATGTGCGCTACTCGGAGATGGGCTGGTTTGCCGACGTCATCCTCCCCGAGTCGACCTATCTGGAGCGGGCGAACATCCTGTGCCAGATGAACGGCCCGGTGCCGGTCTTCTCCATGCGCGACCAGGCAATCGTACCGCGTTTCGACAGCCGCCCGGCGTGGTGGATCTTCCGCGAGATCCTGCGCCGCACGGACATCAAGGAGGCCAGGGAGGCGCTCGACTTCGAGACGATCGAGGAGCTATGGAACTACCAGCTCGATGGCACCGGCGTCACGGTCGCCGAGATGCGCGAGACTGGTGTCGTCAAGTTGGCGGCGGCACCGACGCTGATCCCTCGTGACGAGCTCACGTTCCCGACACCGTCGGGGAAGATCGAGATCGAGAGCGAGGTCCTCAAGCAGGCCGGGCTGGAGAGCCTACCGAAGTACATGCCCAAGGAGGCGCCGACGGGCGAGAAGTTCACGCTGCTGTTTGCGAAGACGGCAACGCTCGCGCAGGGCCAGTCGCTGAACAACCCTCTGCTCAACGAGAGAGCGCCTAAACAGGTACTCTGGATCCACCCCGACCGTGCCGCCGCGCTCGGGATCGCCGACGGCGATGAGGTGGAGGTCAATGGCGGTGGCCGATACACCGGCTGTCTGCGGGCGAAGGTCACGCGCTGGATCCATCCCGAGGCGGTGTTCATGTTGCACGGGTACGGCGCCACGGTGCCGCTGGCCCGACGTGCCCTCGGGCTGGGCGTCGCCGACCAGCGCCTGCAGCACGGCAAGCTCTACGACTTCGATCCGGCCGGCGGTGGCTGTGCGCTGACCGAGACGGTCGTGCAGGTGAAGCGCCGGACACCGGAAGGAGTTGCAGGATGAGCAAGTACATACTTCGCCACGACGAGGCCAACTGCATCGGCTGCCTGGCCTGTGAAGTCCATTGCAAGACCAACAAGGACCTGGGTCCAGGTCCCAATCCGTGCCGGATCATCGCCTTCGATCCAGTCGAGGTGAACGGGCTGCCTCGGACGCACTTCGTGTTCATGCCGTGTTTCCACTGCGAGGACCCCTGGTGCGTCAGGGCCTGTCCGACCGGCGCCATGCAAAAGCGTGAGAAGGACGGCATCGTGTTTGTCGAACCCAGTCTCTGCATCGGCTGCAAGAGCTGTATCGCGGCTTGTCCGTGGGGCGCCGTGCAGTGGAACCCGGCCACGAACAAGGTGATCAAGTGCGATTACTGTAAGGATCGGATCGATGCCGGGCTGCAACCGGCCTGCGTGACCAAGTGCGTGACCGGCTGCCTGTCGTTTGGCGAGGCCAACGAGGTGCCGGACCCGCGCCGGGAGCGGTACGCCCGTTACATCGTCGCCGAGGAGGCGTCGTCATGAGCGAGCTTCAGTTGCTGCCGAGCTGGCTTGACGAGGACGCTGCTTCCCTGGCTGGTGCCGAGACCCTGGACACCGCGTTTCCCGGACTCACCAAGGCTAGAGAGCTGACGCCGCTGCAGCGGTTGCAGCGCGTGCAGGCGTCGGGTCTGGCGGAGAGCAGCGGTGCGGGCGAACCGATCTATCTGGCCTGGCGTCAGTTTCTGCGCGGCCGCGGGCCTTCGGTGCTCGTGATCGACGCGACCGGGGTCGATGTCCATGCTCGCGGCACAGCTGCGGTTCTCGATGGTGCTCCCCGGCTGCTGGTCGAGGGGGTGCTGATCGCCGCTGGCCTGCGCGAGAGCCTCACGGTCGAGCTGCGTCTGCCGACCGAGCTGATCGGTCACGAGGCGGCGCTCCTGAACGCGGTGGACGCGCTCCGTTCGCTCGCCCACCTCACCACGCCCCGCATGCAGCTGGACGTCCGGCGCGACAGCCGCCCGGGCCCCTGGGCGGAGGGGCATGCTGTGGACGGGTCACGGCTGGTGCATACGCCGGAGACGTGGTGTCGGATCGCCTTGCTGTTCGCCGGCGCGTCCGGTCTGGATGCGTCGTTGCTGACGCTCCGGCGCGGCCTGAAGCAGCGCGGCCTGGTCGAGCTCGCCCGTTCGGAGAACCTGCGGCGCCAGCTCGACGACTGGGGCGGCGGCATTGAGGTGGACGGCCAGGACCCGGTGCTCGTCTTCGACGATGGTCTGGGCGGCTTCCTGCCCCTGTCCGCGGCCGACGTGTCGTGCGAGCCGCTGTCGCTCGCAGCCGCCGGGGTCGTCCCGGCGCCCAGCACCCTGATGGTTATGGCCGAGGGCGTGTGCCTGCTCCGCCAGACGGGCCGCGCGCTGTATCGGTATTGGCAGCTGGCCGACAACGCCGAAGCGGCATCGGTCCGCCCCATACTGGCCCGCGCCGCGCGCCTGGTGACCGAGATCACCCTCGGCCGCGGTGACGCCGCCCATCTCGGCGCGCTCGACGAAATGGCGCTCGAACTGGCCGCGCAGGGGCTGGCGGCGGCCTGGCCGCTGGGCAGCTCGCTGCTCCACTACCGCGAGCAGTGGGAGCAGCATGCCCGGCGCGAGTCCTGCCCGGAGGGACTCTGCCTGGAGCGTCAGGCGGCGCCCTGTCACCGCACGTGCCCGGCTAACATTGACATTCCGAGTTTCATCGCCCACATCGGCCATGGCGACTATCGAGCGGCGATCGAGGTGATCAGGCGTGATAACCCGCTGCCGCTGACCTGCGGCCTCGTCTGCCCCGCGCCGTGCGAATCGGCCTGCGTGCGCGGTGGCAGCAACGGCGCCGTGTTCATCCGGCCGCTGAAGGCCAAGGCGGCCGAGCACTGTCTCGCCGACGGCGGCTACCCGAAACCGGAGATCGCGCCGGCCACCGGCAAGCGGATCGGCATCGTCGGCTCCGGCCCGGCTGGTCTCACCGCTGCCTACTACCTGCGCACGTTCGGTCACGAGGTCGAGATCCTGGAGGAGCAGGAGAAGGCCGGCGGGATGCTGCGCTACGGGATCCCGGCCTACCGCCTGCCGCCCGACCTGCTCGACCAGGAGCTCGACCAGATCCGGGTGCTCGGGATCGCGATCCACACCAGCACCGAGGTCGGCAGCCTCGATGACTTCCGCAAGAACTACGATGCCGTGTTCCTCGGTCTGGGCACCCAGCGCTCGCGCCTGATCCCGATCGAGGGTGTCCATCAGTCCTTCGTGCTGGGCGGCATCGACTTCCTGCGCGACGTGCGCAGCGGCGAGCCGGTGCGGGTCGGGCCGCGGGTGATCGTCGTCGGCGGCGGCAACGTCGCGATCGACGTCGCCTTGACGGCGTTGCGGCAGGGCGCGAAGCACGTCGACATGGTTTCCCTGGAGAAGCGCCGTGAGATGCCGGCCAGCGCCCATGAGATCGAGAACGCCGTCGCAGAAGGCGTGCAGCTGCACCCCGGCTGGGGCCCGGTCCGGATCGAGCAAGACGGCGAGACCACCTTCCAGTTCTGCGAGCAGGTCCACGATCAGAGCGGCCGCTTCGATCCGCAGTTCGACGCCGCCCGCCTGCTGACGCTCGAGGCCGATCACGTGATCCTGGCCACCGGCCAGGGCACCGATCTGACGATCCTCAAGGGCAGCGGGGTCGAAAACACCCACGGCTTCATTCTCACCGACCCGAAAAGCCTGATGACCAAGGTGCCGGGCGTGTTCGCCGGGGGCGACGTTGAGCACGGCCCCCGGACCGCCGTGGAGGCCATCCGCTCCGGGAAGATCGCCGCGAACGCAATCGACGCCTGGCTGCGCGGGGTTCCTATGGACGACGCAACCGGCAAGCCGGTGCGCCGCGCCGACGTCCTTCCCCTGCACGTCGTGGCTGCCGATCGCACGCATCTCCCCCGCGCCGTGATGCCCGAAAGGAGCGTCGAAGAAGTTCTCGGCCTGGGCAACTACGTCCAGATCGAGGAGGGCCTCACCGACGCGATGGCCCACGACGAGGCGCGCCGCTGCCTGCGCTGCGACGTCTGCATCGGCTGCGGTCTGTGCATGGCGGCCTGCAGCGAGATGGGCATCGACGCGCTGCGCATGGCCGACACCGAGGCCGGCCGGCTCGCCTACTTCGACTTCACCCGGCCAGCGGAGCTATGCATCGGCTGTGGCGCTTGCACCCAGTTATGCCCGACCGGCGCGATCCGCATCGAGGACAAGGTCGGCCTGTTCGCCGGCGACGGCACGACCGGCTTCGTGCGGCGCACGATCATCACCGGAACCGTCGTGCGCGAACAGCCGCTGCTGACCTGCAGCGAATGTGGAACGCCGACACAGACCCCCGCGCACCGGGAGTACATCCGCCATCGCCTACCGGACCACATGGCGACCCTCCTGGAGCGCGAGCTCTGCCCGTCTTGCGCCCGCCAGCGGGCCGATCGTCCCACGGGACGACCACGGTGAAACCGCCGAGCACGCGCCGCTGCGGAGCAGTGCCAGGGTTGCCATGCAACCGAGAGATTCACTCGGGAGTTGCGATGATCGCAGCTACCGGGCAACGATTAGAGTTATTTGTGGAGGAGCTATGAAAGCCATCACAGTTCACTCGGGGGTTGCGATCATCGCAGCTACCAGACAACAATCAGGGTTATTACAGGAGGAGCTATGAAAGCCATCACAGTACAGCCGGGGGTAGCGGGATCGGTCCGCTTCGAGGACGTCCCCGAACCGGACGAGAGCACCGGGTCGATTCTGGTCGAGGCGGTGGCCGTGGGCATCTGTGGCACGGACATTGAGATCACTTCCGGCGCGTACGGCTGGGCGCCCCCCGGGCGGGAGCGGCTGGTCCTCGGCCACGAGTCGCTGGGCCGGGTCCTCGACCCGGGCCCGAACGCCGGCCTGCAGCGCGGTGACCTGCTCGTCGGGATCGTTCGCCGCCCCGACCCGGTGCCGTGCTCCAACTGCGCCGTCGGGGAATGGGACTACTGCAGCAACGGGCAGTACACCGAGCGGGGCATCAAACAGATCGACGGGTTCATGTCCGAGCGATGGCGGATCGAGCCGGGCTACTTCACCAAAGTGGATCCTTCGCTCGGCATCCTCGGGGTGCTGCTCGAGCCGACCACCGTGGTCGCGAAGGCATGGGAGCTGGTCGGGGTCATGCGAGCCCGGGCGTTCTGGGAGCCTCGGCAGGTGCTGATCACCGGTGCCGGCCCGATCGGCATGCTCGCGGCCCTCATCGGCGTCCAGCACGGACTCGACGTCCACGTCCTCGACCGGGTCACCGAGGGCGCCAAGCCACAACTGGTACACGACGTCGGCGCCACCTACCACTCCGGGGCGATAGCCGACCTCGACTTCGCGCCCGACATCATCATCGAGTGTACCGGGGTGGGCTCGGTGATCACCGACTCGATCCGCAAGGTCGGAGCGGGCGGGGTAATCTGCCTCACGGGTGTGGGCAGCGGCGGACGTCCCAGCGGACTCTTACCGGCTGACGTTGCCAAAGAGATAGTCCTGCAGAACAACGTGGTCGTCGGCTCGGTCAACGCCAACCGGCGGCACTTCTACCGAGCGTCCGAGGCGCTCGCCGCCGCCGACCGGGCCTGGCTCGGGCGACTGATCTCGCGTCGAGTGCCGCCCGAGAACATCGCCGAAGCGCTGAAGCGCAGCCCGGACGACATCAAGGTCGTCATAGACTTCGGAGGAGGCTGACAATGGCACTAGAGACTAAGCAAGACGGCGCTGCCGTCGCCTGCACGACCGAATAGACCCTGCTCGGGGAGGGTGTCCGCTGGGACGCCCGTCGCGACGAGCTGCTGCGAGTGGACATCCTCGCCGGCCGCGTGTACCGCGACCAGGTCCGCGACGACGGCGCGCTGGTCTCCGTCCGCGTCTACGAGCTACCCTGGACCATCGGGATGATCGCCCCCATCGAGGGAGACGGAGGCTGGCTGCTCGGCGCTGGGCGCGGCTTCGCCTACCTGGCGCCCGACGGCACCTACCGAACCATCGCCGAGATCTCACCGGCCGGGACGCGGATGAACGACGGCGCCTGCGACCCACAGGGCCGGTTCTGGGCCGGCACGCTCGCCAATGACCACCACAGCGGAGGCGGAGCGCTCTACCGCCTTGACCGCACCGGCCAGACCGAGTTGATGCTCGACGGCATGACGATCTCCAACGGACTGGGCTGGAGCCCCGACGGCCGGACCATGTACGTGGTGGACAGCGGGCCGCGCCTGATACACGCATTCGCGTTCGACCCCGACCGAGGCACCATCTCGGACGGACGGATCCTGGTCACCGTGGCCGAGGACGTCGGTGCGCCAGACGGCATGACCGTGGACGCCGCCGGCGACCTCTGGGTCGCGATCTACGGCGGCGGACAGGTCCACCGCTACTCCCCCGACGGTGTGCTACTCAAGGTGCTCACCGTCCCCGCCCTGGAGAGCACCTGCTGCGCGTTCGACGGCCGGGGCCTCAACCGGCTCTACGTCACCACCGCAACCGAGAACTGGAGCGACGCTCAGCGACGCGCCGAGCCCGCAGCCGGGCTCGTCTACTGGTGCGCCACAGATGCCACCGGCCTCCCAGCCGCACCGTTCCGCCCAGACCCCGACTGGTGGAAGAAGGTGACCCGCTGACGACGGCGCGACGGCTGGAGCCTCGCAGCAGGACTCGTGCTGGTCGGAGGATCCCGACGTGGGGGTCGGCGAAATGATCGCGCGGACTCTTTGCCACAAAAGCAGCGCGTGATACGCTCTGCTTTTGTGGCAAAGAGGGAAAGGCCAGCTAGTTCTGGCTTTTCCCCTGAATATACACTGTAAAAAACGTGTGCTGAGGTGAGGTGCAGAGCAATATTCAAGGGAAAAAGAGCCATGCAAACACCGGAAGATAGGTATAG
>DAIPXW010000068.1:0-3490 GCA_036783075.1 Candidatus Dormiibacterota bacterium
TTCATGGGCAGCGTGATCTCGTCGGAGAACGCGCGGGACACGATCGAGATGGCCTCTATCGTCTTCGGCGGCCGGGAGAAGATCGAGAAGACGCCGGCCGTCATCAGCCTGATCAACGTCAACAGCCCGCTGCGGTACGACGACCGGATGCTGGGGGCCCTGCTCGAGTACTCCGACGCCGGGCAGCCGGTGATCGTCACACCTTTCCTGATGGCCGGTGCCATGTCGCCGATGGGTCTGGCCGGCACGGTCGCCCAGCAGACGGCCGAAGCCCTGGCCGGGATCTCCCTGGTCCAGCTGATCCGCCCGGGCACGCCTAGCGTGTACGGGTCGTTTCTCACCAACACCGACATGCAGTCGGGCAGCCCGGCCTTCGGCACGCCGGAGTCGGCGATGGGAATCCTCGCCAGCGCGCAGATGGCCCGCCATTACGGCTTGCCGTTCCGAGGCGGCGGCGCGCTGACCTCCTCCAAGGCGCCGGACGCCCAGGCCGCATACGAATCGATGATGTGCATGTGGCCGACGATCCTCGGCGGCGTGAACTTCGTGCTGCATGCCGCGGGCTGGTTGGAAAGCGCGCTGCTCGCCTCCTACGAGAAGTTCATCATCGACGTCGAAGCGCTGCGCATGTTCGAGTGGATCCTCACGCGCGGCCTGCCGGTCGACGAGGAGGGCATGGCGATGGACGCGCTGCGCGAGGTCGGCCCGGGCGGCCATTTCCTGGGGGCCGAGCACACGCTGCGCAACTACCGCACCGGCTTCTACCGGCCGTGGATCTCCTCGACCGAGAACTTCGACCGGTGGAACCGTTTCGGCGCGCGCACCGCCGACGTCGTGGCGGCCGAGAAGTGGAAGCAGGTGCTTGCGGAGTACCCCGACCCGGGGATCGACGCGGGCGTCGACGAGGCGCTGAAAGAGTTCATCGCCAGGCGCAAGCGGGAGATCGGCAACGACTGACCGGCTTGGGCGGTTGCTCGAAGCGATCGCCTCCAAAGAGCCGGCACCCGCAAGTGGGTCGGCCGCGGCGGCCGCGGTCGCCACGGCGGCCGCCCTGCTCGAGAAGTGCGCCCGGCTCTCAGCCCGGCGGTGGTCCGGTTCGGCGGCGGCGCTGGAAGAGGCTCATGCGCTTCGCCTGCACAGCGAGGAGCTGGTCGAGCACGACGTCCATGCCTATCTCGGCTTCGTGGAGGCGGTTCGCTCGAGCCAGGGACTCGAGGACGCCCAGGCGAGGACCGTAGCGGTGCCGCTCGAGATCGCTCGCGTCGCGGTCAAGGTCGGCCTGCTGGCCGAGCAGCTGGCCGCGCACGGCAACCCGAAGCTCCGCGCCGATGCCGTGGTCGCGGCGATCCTGGCCTCTGCTGCGGCCGAATCCGCCGCCTTCCTGGTCGATGTCAACCTCGGTCCAGACAGGGACGCCCGTTCCGTCGAGGCGACGGCCCTCGCCCTCGAGGCAGTCGACCGGTCGCGCAGGCTCAGGCCAGCGGGTTCATGAGCCGCGACCGCGGGTTGGCCGCGGTGAGCTCCTGGATCAGCGCTTCGAGCACCTCGCCAGGCGCGCCCTCCCGCTCCTCGACCGGGCCGCGCCGCCAGCCTTCGAGGTAGGCGTCCATGTCGGTCGACCCGTCTTTCATCGCGAAGGCGTCGATCGCGGCCTGGAAATAGTCGGGCATCATGCGCTTGACCTCTACGTCGCCTGCCCACGCCTTGACCTGCGAAGGGATGTGCTTCCAGTACATGACCTGGTAGCTGGCCAAAGCTAATTCACCTCCCCACCGTGTGGGGAGGTCGGCGCGAAGCGCCGGGTGGGGCCATCCGGTTTCGGAACCTCGACCAGCTCCGCCAAACGTTCCTCGAGCTCGCCGAGCCCGACGTCCACGATCTCCAGAGGCAGGCCCAGGTAGGCGGCGATCTTCTCGGCCTTCTCGCCAAGGCGCGGGTTCGGAACCTGTCGCAGGTACATGATCGCCTCGTAGTTGCCGAAGACCATCGTCTTCAGCTCGGGGTCGCGGTCGAGCCCCAGGCCTCGCACGACCGCGCGGTCGAAGTTGCGGACCAGCCAGTCCGTCAAGAAAAAGGTACCCGGCTTCTCCTCCGAGACTTTGCGGAACCTGTCCTCGCCGGCGTACATCTCGTAGCAGTGTGGCCCGCGCAGGCGCGAGGCCCCGACCTCCTCCAGCAGCGGCTCCAGCTTGCCGGTGGTACCGCAGTCCCCGTAGACGACGATGAGGTGGTCGTAACGCGGTCGCAGGTCACGCAGCTTCACGCGCAGCTCGTCGACGATGCGCGACGGGTAGAGGTGCAGCAGCGCGGACACGCCGTAGATGTCGACGTCCCATCCGCGCCGGTCGACGATGTCCTTCACCTCTTTGCCGAGCGCGCCGCACATGACAAGGGCGGTCGACCTCGTACGCGTTTTCATGCGCCCTGCGCTTGCCCGGCGGGCTCGAGGTGGGGGAAGCCGAGCACCGAGACGAACGCGTCGTTGAAGTCCGTGCGGCCGGAGAGCTCGATGTACTCGATGCGCGACGGCAGCTCGAAGGCGACCTGGCGCTCCCGGTACGACAGCAGCGCGATCTTCGCCCCCTCGCCGGCCGAGTTGCCGACGGCGATGATGCGGTCCACGTCGACGGGCGGGACGAGGCCGATGATCTTCGCGCTCTCGGGGTTCAGGTAGGAGCCGAACGAGCCCCCGAGCAGGACCTCGTCGAGGTCTTTGGTCTCCACGCCGAGGATGTCCATCAGCACCTTGATGCCGGTCGCGATCGAGCCTTTCGCGAACTGCAGCTCGCGGATGTCCCGCTGGGTGAGATAGACGCCGTCCGCGAGGAGGAACGCGCGTATGCCGTCCACGTCGATGAGGCGATCACGCAGCGGGTGGTCCGGAACGTCGTCGCGAGTCTTCATTCGGCCGGAGTGGTCGAGCAGGCCCACGAGCAGAAGCTGGGCCACGGCGTCAACCAGGCCCGACCCGCAGATCCCCTCCGCGCGCACGTCGCCGCCTATGACCTGGAGCTCGACCGTGTCGCCCAAGGTGACGCCTTCGATCGCGCCGTCGGTCGCTCGCATCCCGCAGCGGATCTGGCTGCCTTCGAACGCAGGGCCGGCGGGAGCGGCGGTGGCCAGGGCGCGCTGCCCGTTGCCGAGCACGATCTCGCCGTTCGTGCCGACGTCGACGAAAACTCGCAGCTTGTCCTCGCGCACGACCCCGGTCGCGAGCACGCCGGCGACGATGTCGGCACCGACGTAGGCCCCGAGGGCCGGCAGCGTCTGGATGAACCCCTGCGGGTGAATGTCGAGGCCGACCTCCGTGGCGACGACGGTGAGCGGCTCCATGAAAGCTGGGGTGAACGGCATGACCGCCAGCGGGCCCGGGTCGATGCCCAGCAAGAGGTGGAGCATCGTCACGTTGCCGACGACGACCGCTTCATAGGTCCTCTCCGCGGTCACGCCCGTGTCCGCGTAGAGGGTGGCGAGGATCCCGTTCATGGTC
>DAIPXW010000068.1:3590-8500 GCA_036783075.1 Candidatus Dormiibacterota bacterium
AGGTCCTCGCCGGCCAGGACTGCGGTGACGTGGAAGGCCGCGTCCCTCAGCACTTGCGGCAGGTTCCGGAGCACGGGCACGCCTGCGACCATGTCGTGGCCCTCGACCGTCAGGGCGTCCCTCAAGCGCTGCACGTCGCTGCGCTGGTCGTGCAGCGTCGGCTCGGTCAGCTCGAGGTAGACCTTGCGGACGTTGGGGTCGAGGATGACGAGCCGCCCGAGGCCCATCGTCGCCGCCTTCGGCACGCGGAGCAGCTGCGGGACCTCGCATGTCATGTCCTCGTAGATGCGCGCCTGGCACGAGAGCCGCCATCCCTCGGCGATCTCGACCGGCCTCAGCTGGCGGTGGTCCGCCGTTTCCGCATCGCCCAGGCCCTGGACGACACGGACCTTGCATTTGCCGCACGTGCCGCGGCCTCCGCACGTGGAGTCGATGGGCAGCCCGATCCAGTGCGCCGCGCTGAAGAGCGTGGTCCCCGGCGGCACCCGCGTCACCCGGTCGAATGGAAGGTACCTGACCTCGAGCTTCCGCTGGATCATGACGTCGATTTGTCAGGGTCGCCCTGCGCGCGCCCGGCAGCTTTTAACTCCGCCCTGTAGCTGGCGATCCAGCGCATCGCGTACTCGTCGTGGCCGAGCAAGAGGTCCCCGGCGAGCACCGCGCGGCGCACCTCGGGGACCAGAGGGTTGGTGATCGCGCACGTGAGGCCGGCGTGCATCGCCAGGGGCAGGAACGCGGCGTTGACGGTGGCCCTGTCCGGCAATCCGAACGAAACGTTGGAGGCGCCACACGTCATGTTGTTTCCGAGCCGGTCGCGGATCAGCCGCATGGTCTCGAGCGTGATCACCCCGCATGTCGGGTCGGCCGCGACAGTCATCGCGATCGGGTCGATGATCACGTCCTCCGGCGGTATCCCGTGGTCGGCCGCGCGCTCGATGATCCGCCGCGCCAGGGCCAGGCGCTCCTCGGGGACCATCGAGATGCCCGTCTCGTCATTCGCCATCCCGATCACGGCTGCTCCGTATTTCTTGACCAGCGGGAGGATGCGCTCCATGCGTTCCTCCTCGGCGGTCACGGAGTTGACGAGGGCTTTGCCCTCGTACGCGGACAGGCCCGCCTCCAGCGCTTCGATGATCGAGGAGTCGATGCAGATCGGCAGGTCGCTGACCTCCATCACCGCCTTGATCGCGGCCACCAGCAAGGCCGCCTCGTCGATGGCCGGGATGCCCGCGTTGACGTCGAGCATGTGAGCCCCTCCGGCCGCCTGCGCGACGGCGTCGGAGCGGACACGGTCCATCCGGCCGTCCTTCATCTCGGCCGCGAGCACCTTGCGACCGGTCGGGTTGATGCGCTCCCCGATGATCACGAACGGCCGGTCGATGGAGACCACGACCTCGCGGCTTCGCGAGCTGAGCCGCGTCTCCATGCTTCTCAGCCCTTTCTCAGCGTCTCGTCGATCAGCATCACCGCTTTCTCGAGCGCCTCGGAACCGCCGCCGCGCGCGCCGACGAGCTGCTTCGCCATGCGCGTCGCCATCGATGCGTCAGGCGCGTAGCTGTCGGCGCCGACGTGCTTGGCGTACTCCTCGGTCACCGGCGCGCCGCCGACCGCGATGTGCACCTTGTCGCGAAGGCCTGCCTTGGTGAGCGCGTCGATGTTGACCTTGAACATAGGCATGGTGGTCGTGAGGAACGCCGAGAAGCCGACCACGTCGGGCTTGTGCTGCTCCACGGCCTCCACGAACTTCTCTGGCGGTGTGTTGACGCCGAGGTCGAAGACCTCGAACCCCGCGCCCTCGAGCATGATCACGCAGAGGTTCTTGCCGATGTCGTGGATGTCGCCCTTCACGGTCCCGATCACGTAGCGGCCGACCGGCTGGGCACCGGTCTCCGCGATGAGCGGTCGCAGGATGACCAGCGCTCCCTGCATGGCGCGGGCCGCGATCAGCATCTCCGGCACGAAGAAGTCGCCCTTCTCGAAGCGCCGGCCCACCTCTTCGAGCGACGGGATCAGCGCTTTGAAGAGGATGTCCATCGGGTCCATCCCGAGCTTCAACCCCTCCTCGGTCAGCGCCTTGACCTCCGGCGCGTGCCCGTTGAGGGTGTGCTCGAACAGCTCCGCCCTTATCTCCTCTTCTCGGCTCATGCCAACCAACTCCTAGATGCGGAAATTTCTAGCGCGGCGTGTGGAAAACCGTCCAGGCAGCTACGCGCTGTTGCGCATCGCTCAACAGATGCTCAGAGTCCAACAGTTTACCCCTCCAGAAGGCACCCGGCAAGCGTAATGTTGCGCTGTGAGCAACGCCGTGCGCGATTCCAGCGTCCGGTCGGTCGACCGCGCGGTGGGCATCCTCGACGTCCTGGCGCAGGGCGGCTGGCGCACGGGCGCGGAGGTGGCTCGGGCCCTGGGCGTGCACCGCTCGACGGCACTGCGCCTTTTGGGCACGCTCGAGCGGCACGCCCTGGTCGAGCGTGACTCCAGGAGCGCCAAGTACCGCCTGGGGCCGCGCCTTCCGCAGCTCGCGAGCGTCGTCACCGGGGAGTCAGGCCTGCGCGAGGTCGCCCGCCCGGTGTGCGAGGCGCTCGCCGCGGCTCTCGGCGAGACCGTGACCCTCGACGTGATGGCCGGGGACGAGATCGTGCCCATCGAGCAGGCGACCGGCTCCACGTCGGTGGTCAGCGTGAACTGGCTCGGCCGCCGCACCCCCGCCCACTGCACCGCGAGCGGCAAGGTCATCCTCGCGTTCGGGCCGGAGGCGGTCCGCCGCCGCTTGCTCGCGGCACCGCTTCACCGCTCGACGCCCCACACGGTCACCGACCGGGCCGAGCTCGAAGCCCAGCTCGAGAGCGCGCGACGAGATGGATTCGCCCGCACCTTCGGCGAGCTCGAGGTGGGGCTGGACGCCATAGCGGCCCCCGTCTACGCCGCGGGCGGCGAGGTGGTGGCCGCGATCGACGTTTCAGGGCCTTCCCACCGCCTCCGATCGGACGATCGCCCGGAGCTGGCACGCTTGACCCTGGAGGCGGCGGCCGACCTCTCGCATCGCCTTGGACACCGGGTCAGCCGGAGCGGCTTAACCCCCGGCTAACCGAAATCGACCGCCCGCGCAGGCTCCATCCTTGCAACGCAGGCGGGTGCGGAGCAATATTTCTCCTGCATATCGGGTGCCTGCCTGGGGCCCGCGTCTATAAAGGGGAAGGAACATGAAGTGGAGTAGTCTGACGCGCCGGCTCGGCCTTGCCGTGGTGGCGCTGGTTGTGGTTGCCGCTTGCGGCAGCTCGAACAACGGCGGAGGATCATCCGCATGCAGCGAATCGACCGCCAAGACGGCCGCCTCCGCGACGGCCTGCGGCGGTATGACCGCGCTGATCGCGGCTGCCAAGAGCGAGGGGCAGCTCAACGTGATCGCACTGCCACCCGACTGGGCCAACTACGGCGCCGTCATCTCGGGCTTCACCGCCAAGTACGGGATCACGGTCAACTCGGCCAACCCCAACGGCAGCAGCCAGGATGAGGTCAACGCTTTCGACGGCACCAGCAACGCCCCCGACGTGGTTGACGTCGGCCAGGCGGTGGCGCTCGCCAACACCGCGAAGTTCACCCCTTACGAGGTGGCGACGTGGAACGACATTCCGACCGGCGCAAAGGAGCCGACAGGCCTGTGGTTCAACGACTACGGCGGCTACATGGGCATCGGCTACAACCCGGCCAAGGTGCCTGGTGGCACCATCAGCTCGATCCAGGACCTGCTTGGCTCAGGCTTCAAGAGCGAGGTGGCTCTCGCTGGGGATCCGACGAAGTCCAACCAGGGCCTCAACGGCGTGATCATGGCGGCCGTCGCCAATGGCGGGTCGCTTGACGACGTAAGCGCGGGAGTCAACTTCTTCAAGCAGCTGAAGCAGAAGGGCAACTACGTGCCCGTGGTCGGAACCGACGCCACGGTGAAGGCGGGACAGACCCCGGTACTCTTTGAGTGGGACTACCTGTCCACTTCGCACGGCAAATCCGTTCCTAACTGGAAGATCTTCGTACCGTCGAACGCCATCATCGGCGGGTACTACAACCAGGCGATCAACAAAGCGGCTCCGCACCCGGCCGCCGCCCGGCTTTGGGAGGAGTACCTGTACTCGGACGAGGGCCAGAACCTCTGGCTCAAGGGCGGGGCGAGGCCAGTCCGCATGGCGGCCATGACGACCGCTGGAACGATCGACACGACCGCCGCCGCCGCGCTACCGGCGGTCAGCGGGACCCCACAGGTTCCCACGGGCGACCAGACGAGCAAGGCAAGCCAGTACGTCATCGCCAACTGGTCGGCGGCCGTTTCTTGACCTCGGCCGGCAATCCGGCTTTTGACACCGCCGCTCGCCCCACTACGGGCGGGCGGCGGCTCCCCCTTTCGTGGCTCGGGGCGGTCCCGTTCTTCGCCTATGTAGGCCTGTTCCTGCTCCTGCCGACCGCGATCGTCGCGATCGGGGCATTCACGGCCCCCGGCGGCGGCGCGACGCTGTCGAACTTCGCTGGCATCGACAAGCCGTTCATGGTGAAGGTGTTCACCAACAGCCTGGGCGTGTCCGTGGTGAGCGCGGTCGGCGGCGCCGTTCTGGGCGCGATCCTCGCGTACGCCGTGGTCACCGGTAATGCAAACGGGCTGCTTCGCCGCTCGATCATGTCCGCGTCCGGGGTACTGGCCCAGTTCGGTGGAGTGGCGCTGGCCTTCGCCTTCATCGCCACCATCAGCACCGCCGGTTTTGTGTATGTCTTTCTCAAGAGCCACGGCATCGACATCTACCCCAACGGCGTGTGGCTCTACGATCCACCCGGCGTAACGCTGATCTACCTGTACTTCCAGATCCCGCTGATGGTGCTCGTGTTCCTGCCGGCGCTGGACGGCATCCGGCCGCAGTGGCGGG
>DAIPXW010000069.1:0-8423 GCA_036783075.1 Candidatus Dormiibacterota bacterium
TTCGCTGCATGGGGCGGTCGTGCGGCATGCCGAACGGGTGGCCGAACGGAAACTCGACTCCCACGATGCGCGGCGCGCGGCGCTCTTCAGCCAGCGCCGGCATCATCGTCACGACGACCGTCGGGATCCCCGCCTCCTCGATCCACCGTGCCAGCACGGGCACGTTACTGCAGCAGTCGGGTCAAGCCGGCGCAAGGATGAGACCGTCCGCCCCCTGCTCGCGGAGCCGCGCCACGACCTCGGGCGCCGTCTTCTCCTTCCAATCGCGCAGGCGCGTGTCCTGGAAGCCCATGACGGCGATGTGATCCGGGGTCGTTCCTCCGATCACGCCCTGTTGGGCCAGCGCGTCAAGAAGGTGCATCGGCAGCGCGATCTCGGGATCGGCAAGCAGGTCCTCGTCATTTATATGCAGGTGCGCGACGCCGATCTCCCCCGCCTGTGAGCCGGCGGGGATGGGCCGCCAGGTGGGGTCGCCCCAATCCGGATGGGTCTGCTCGTAGTCGAGATCGAAAGGGGGTTGCGCCTTTTTGATGTAGATCCCCGCCGAGCTCAGCAACGCGATGCGGGATTCGGCCAGGCGCTTGGCGAAGGGTGCCCAGACAGGTCCCTCGTCGCCCGGAAACGGACCGCGCCCTTCGTAAAGCGGGCGAAAGCTTCGGGGCAGGAACTTGAAGCTGTCGACGACCATTATTGGAAGTCTGGCAGCGTCCCGCTGATCACGGGGATCACCGAGCCGCCGACCTCGATCCGCGTCGGGATGTCGGGGGAGTCGCCGTACTCGAGCTCGATGTTGATGAAGCTCTGGCGCCCCATCTTCGTGCCCTGCTCACTGACGATCGACACGCTTGAAGCGCGCGGCACGAGGCCGGACCTCACCGCAAAGGCCCCCAGCGGTCCAGCGGCGCTGCCCGTCGCAGGGTCTTCGGGGATGTCGAGGACATGCGGCGCGAACATCCTGCTGTAGAGGCGGTTCTTACCGAGGGAGGCGAAGACGAAGACCGGGAATGTAGGCGTGCCGTTGAACAGCGCCGTCAGGCGTCGGGTGTCGGGAATCGCGGCGTCCACGGAACGTACATCGCGTAGTGCGATGAAGATAAACGGTAACCCGGTCTGAGCAGCCTGGATCGGCACTCCGGCGACAAGGTCGTGCTCGGTGAGACCGACCGCCGCGGCGACTTCGAGACGGTTGTCATAGACCTCTCCGAACTGCATGCGCGGGTGCGTCATCCAGAAGACAAGGCCTCCGGGCCGGTTCACGCCGCGCACCGGGACGGGACCGACAGTCTCCTCGAGCGTGAACTCGAGAGCACCGTTGCGAACCAGCCCATGAGTCGCAAGCACCCAAGCTGTCCCGATCGTCGGATGACCGGCGAACGGCAACTCCTCCGCCGGCGTGAAGATACGGATGCGAGCCGCATGCGCCGGGTCGTCGGGCGGCAGCACGAACGTCGTCTCAGCGATGTTCATCTCCTTGGCGATGCGCTGCATGACGCCGGCCGGGATGTCCTGCGCGTCGAGCACGACCGCCAGCTGGTTGCCGGCAAGAGGTTTTTCAGTGAAGACGTCGACGGTGAAGATCTGGTGGCTCATCGCTCTATGAGAAAGCCGAGTAGATGGCGAGAATTCCAAGCACGGCGATTGCAAGGCCGCTGAAGGTGCTGATGCCGCGGACCACTCGAGGCGTCACGCGCGAGCGCAGCATCGACACTCCGGTAGCCAGCACACACCACCACGTCGCCGAGCCCAGCAGTACACCCGCCACCAGGGCGGCCGGCCTCGCGAAACCGCCGCCCGCGCCCAGGCCGAGGGTCGCCGCCAGGGCGGCGAACGAGATGATCGTCGCGGGGTTGGTGATGGTCAGACCCAGGGTCGACAGGTACGCCCAGGCGAGGCCGGACCCGCTCGCCGCCGGGACCTCAGGCGCAGGTGAGCGACGCTCGAGAAGGATCCTGGCGCCGAGCGCGACGAGCACCACGCCGCCCACCACGGCCAGCGGCCGCCGCCCGTTGACAAGAGCGGTCGCCAGCGCCGCGATGCCGAACGAGGCGATGGCGGCATAGAAACCGTCGGCGGTGGCGACGCCGAAGCCCGAGACCAGGCCGTACAGCCGGCCGCGGAGAAGAGTCCGCCTAACGCACAGGAAGAAGATCGGGCCGGGCGAGGCCGCGATCGCCAACCCGAGCGCGAAGCCCGCGAGAAGGCTGGACACCGGGGTCTCTCACAGCACGCGAAATTGTATTGGGAAGGCCCGGCCGCGGGTACCACGGGTCCATCGGAGCGGGCCAGCCGTATTCGTTTAACTCCCCCTTAACATGATCCACCGTATCCTCGACGCTCATGGAAATCGTCCGTAACGTCGCGCGCCACAAGCTCCGCAGCTTCTTGACCATCTCGGGCATCGTCATCGGCGTCCTCGCGCTCACGACGATGGGCGCGCTGGCGGAAAACTTCAACGCCCTGATCGACGGCGGAGTGACGTACTACGGCGGCAGCATCCAGGTCGGTCCTCCCGACGGCGAGTCGGCGGCTCTCCTGCCGCTCAGCAAGATCGACGAGATCAAGCAGGTGCAGGGCGTCGCGGCGGCTTTTCCCGGCTATGGATTCAGCGCCAAGCCCGGGAGCACAAGCGTGGTGAACTTCGGTATCCCCGACACGATCGTCGCCGGCGACCCCGCGGAGAACCAGTGGAGCAGCCTCAAAATCTCGGTTGCCCAGGGACGCCAGCTGGACCCGAGCTCGACGGACCAGGTCGTCCTCGGCTCGACGATCGCGAAGGAGTTCAGCAAGAAGGTCGGCGACACCATCGATCTGCCGATCAAGCCTGCCAACGCCAAGCCGGACTTCGTCAACCACACGTTCACGGTCGTCGGCATCCTCAACGTGACGCGCACGGCGCCGGACAACTTCGCGTACCTGACCATCCCCGCCGGGCAGATGCTGCTCAAGGACAGCCTGCCGATCGCGATCCGCGGCTCGGTGGACGTCAGCCAGATCACCGAGGGCATCTCGGTCTACGGAGCGCCCGGGACCAGCACGAGCGAGCTCGACAAGATCGCCGACCGCATCAACGCACAGGTCGGCGGGGTCAAAGCCACGAGGCCGAGTGACCTTGTGAACAGCTTCAAGTCCGGAGGCGCGATCTTCACGGCGATCACGACCGCGGCCGCACTGCTGGCCTTGATCATCGGCGGCCTGTCGGTGGTCAACACGATGTTCATGGCCGTGGCCGAGCGCGTGCGCGAGATCGGCCTCAAGAAGGCGGTGGGAGCCACCACCTTCAACATCATGGGCGAGTTCCTGGTCGAGGCGACGCTGATCGGGTTGGTGGGCGGGATCATCGGTTATGGGCTCGGCGCGATCATCACGATCGTCGCCAACGCCACCACGCCACCCGGCCAGTCGACGCTGTTCCTCATCACGGTCAACCTCACGATCCTCGCGATCGGTTTTGCCACCGTGCTCGGCGCGGTAGCCGGCGTCCTTCCGGCGTGGCGCGCGGCAAGGCTCGACCCCGTGACGGCCCTGAGGAACGAATAGATGTCAGACGTCCGGCTGCGGGAGCTGACCAAGCACTACAAGCGCGGCGATGAGGTCATCCACGCCCTCGAAGCGGTCACGCTCGACATCGCGAAAGGCGAGTTCGTGGCCGTGATCGGCCGGTCGGGAAGCGGAAAGACCACGATGCTCGACCTGATGGGCCTGCTCCTCCGCCCCACGTCGGGCAGCCTGTTGATCGACGACGTCGACACGGCGAAGCTGGGTGACCGCGAGCGCGCGCAGATGCGCGCCAGGAGGGTGGGCTTCGTGTTCCAGGAGTACAACCTCCTGTCCGGCCTCAATGTGCTCGAGAACGTGATGCTGCCGCTGCGCTACGTGAAGGACGGCAAGAAGAACGGCCGGTCGCGCGCGGTGGACCTGGTCGAGAGGGTCGGCCTGACCGACCGCATCCACCACCGCCCCGCCGAGCTCTCAGGCGGCCAGGCCCAGCGGGTGGCGATCGCGCGCTCGATGGTGAACGGCCCATCGCTGATCCTCCTCGACGAGCCAACCGGCGCGGTCGACACCGAGACGGCCCAGCAGCTGGTCGATTTGCTGAAACGCCTCAACCAGGAGGAGCAGGTCACGATCGTCATCGTGACCCACGACCTCGACATCGCCGGGCAGGCCAGGCGGCAGATCAGGCTGAAGGACGGCAGGATCCTCAGCGACCAGCAGGTCGCGAACCCGGCATCGATTGGAGTACCGGTAGCCTAGGATTCCGACTCACAATGCTGGAGACGTCATGCGACGGCTCCTGACGTACGGCGCAGTGCTCGCCGGCCTGGTCGTGGCGGCCATAGTCGCCCTGGCCGCCTTCCAGGCGCTGAACCTGGCGCCGCAGAGCTCAGGCAACAGCGGGCTGGCTCCGGAGAACTGCAGCCCAGGACCGTGCGCCGACGTGCAGGGCTTCACGTTGTGGATCACGAATGTCCGGGTCACGGGAAACCTCGTAGCGATGACGGTGCGGTTCCGCAACTCCAGCGCCGCGACCCACGCGTCGCCGGAGGACCTGCAGCTGATCGACGCGAGCCGCAACGCGTCCGGACTCGTCACGGACTCACCGGGCTGCAAGACGTGGACACGTCACGAGTTCAACAACGGCGCGACCTTCGGGCCGATCGACGTTTGCTTTCGGGTCAACAACGCGACGCCGCCATTCATCCTGCGCTGGTCGCCCGACCTCGGCCTTTTCTGCTGCGAGACGGACGTCAAGATCACGACCTGAAGCGCAGCGCGACCTCGGGGCGGTTTGTGATCAAGGTAGCCACACGCGAGCTCTTCATGAAGCGAGCGATGTCGCGCTCCTCGTCGACGGTCCAAACCCACGCGTCGACACCGTGGCGGCCGGCCCAGCGCAGCACGTTCAGCTCCGCAAGCTGATGGTGGACCGCGACGAAGTCGGCGTGGCTGCGCTCGATGCGGCGGCCGGGGAAGAGCTCGCTGAGCCGCACGTCTGGCGCGAGCCACGGCGCGATGCGTTTCAAGTCGTCGCCCAACGAAAGACCCGCCCGCACCTGTGGGAACAGCTCTTTGACGTTGCGGATCGTCTCGTCGCCACCGGTGATGACAAGACTTTCCGGCGGGCCGGCCGCAAGCGCGAGGTTGACGACCTCCGCCTCGTAGCCCGTCTCCTTCAGGTCGAGGTGAAGTCCCACGCGCCCGCCCGCGACACCCAGCAGCTCTTCGAAGGTCATCGCCTCGCCGGCGAGCTCGCCGGTGAGGTCTCGATACGCGAACTCGCGGATGGCGCGACCGGAGGCGGTGCAGTCGTCGTGGCAGATCACGCATACGCCATCCCGCGTCTTCCGGACGTCGAACTCCACGAAATCGACGCCGAGCCGGATCGCCCGCCGGTACCGCTCAGTCGCGGTTTCGCCGTCGACGATGTCGCCTCCCCGATGGGCGCTGACCAGCGTCTTCACTCTTATCAGCTTGCCACCCGTGGGGCCTGGAACGGACACTAGGCGCGTGACCGCTTTGCACCCTACTGTCGTCGTCACGGGGGCGACGGGCGCCATCGGGTCGGCGACCGCCACGCAGCTCGCCCGGCGCGGGGCGCAAGTCATCGTGATGGCCCGGCCGTCCGACCGCCTGGACCACCTCGTGGAGCGCCTGGGCGGCGGGGACAACCGGATCTCCAGCGTGCCGGTGGACCTCTCCTCCCTGTCGTCGGTGCGCTGGGCGGCCCGGGAGATCAACCGCGCGGGCGGTCACGTCGATGCGCTGCTGAACGTCGCGGCGGTCTTCGCCACCCGGTACCAGAAGACGCCCGACGGGTTCGAGATGATGGTCGCGACCAACTACTTCGGCCCCTTCCTGCTGACCAACCTGTTGCGCGACCGGCTGCTCGGAGGCGGGCGTGTGATCACGGTTACGGCACCGTCGACGACCCGCGTCGACATGGAGCGCCTGTTCTCGAAAGACGAGTTCAACGCCCTGTACACCTTCGGCGCCACCAAGGCGCTCGACCTGATGTTCACGTTCGAGCTGGCGCGGCGGGCCAAGCGGTGGGACGTGCGGGCCAACGCTTTTCACCCGGGCCTGGTGCGGTCCGAGCTGATGAGAGAAGCGCCCCGCGCGCTCCGGCTCGCGTCGCGGTTGGTGTCGGGCTCGCCGGATCGCGCTGCGCAGGACCTGGTGGAGCTGGCGCTGTCGCCCGCCCATTCGGGCACGACCGGTTGGCTCTTCAAGGGGACGCGGCGAATCGAGCCGCCGAAAACGGCCACCGAGGAGTCCGTCCAGGTCGCCCTCTGGCGCAGGACCGCCGAGCTCGTGGAGATGGAGATCGGCGGCTTTTAGTCCCGGCCGGCGTAGGGCTTTCGGCACAGGTTCCCGACACCCGGACATCCCACGATGCTTCCATGCGTTCTTCCGTCGCCGACGTGATGACCAAGCGCGTGGTGACCGTGACGCCTGTGACCTCCTTCAAGGAGGCCGTCAGGCTCATGCGGACCAAGCGCGTGAGCGGGCTGCCGGTCGTCGACGCGAAGGGACGCCTGGTCGGCATCGTCACCGAGGGTGACCTGTTGAACAAGGTCGAGCAGCGCGACCGCGACGCCTACGTCCTCGAATCGAAGCACCACAGGCTGGACCGGGCGCGCGCGTCGGCGCTGGACGTGGCGAGCGCCATGAGCAGCGCGGTGACGTCGGTGCGTCCGGACTTCCCGATCGCGCTCGCAGCGCGCGAGATGCACACGCGCGGGTTCAAGAGGCTGCCGGTGATCGACGAACAGGGAAACCTGGTCGGGATCGTGTCTCGGGGCGACCTTCTGACGGTGTTTCTCCGCACCGACGCACAGGTGCGAGCTGAGGTGCTGCAGACGCTGGCAGCGGTCGTCGCGCACGGCGGAGCGCGGGAGCTCAAGGCGAAGGTGGTGGGCGGGGTGGTCGAGCTCGAGGGGTGGTTCGAGGAGAAGAGCCGGCTGGAAGCGACAGTGCGCGTGATCACGGCGATCGACGGGGTGGTAGGCGTGCGAAGCCACCTGAAGTTCGACCTGGACGACACCGCGATCCCAGCCCTGCTGAACTGAGCCATTCCCTCTCCCTGCAAGGGAGCAATCAGTAAGTCCCATCCTCCTCGCGCTCGGCGCGCAGGGTCAGGGTGAGGGAGCGTCGGAATCCTCCACAACCGCCCCTTCTCTTCTTCACACCGCGTTCACAACCTGGCGGAACGATGGGGTCTGTACACGGAAGCCTCATTCACAAGGAGCGATTCACATGAGACGCGGTTTCGGTTTTATCGGCCTGCTGCTGACAACGATGCTGCTCGTCATCGTCGGAGCGATCGCCTACAACGTGGGCTGGTCGGACGGCGTGGCGACTCATCTTCCGGCCGGCACGGCGGCGGCGCCGCCCTACTACTACGGTTACGGCCCATTCTGGGGCGCCGGGTTCGGGATCTTCGGCTTCTTCTGGGTGCTGTTCATCCTGTTCATCCTGTTCGGGCTGCTCCGGTTCGCCTTCTTCGGGCGCAGGTTCCGGAGCGGCGGATGGGGCTACGGACCCGGTGGCGGCCACGGCAACCACGGAATGCCGCCGGCCATCGACGAGCGGATGCAGGAATGGCACAAGCGGGCGCACGGCGATCAACCCTCGGGGACGCCGCCGCCCCCTCCACCCGACCAGCGGTCGGTGTGAAGCGTTCTGAAACTAGGATGGTCGCCGTGGCGACCATTCTTTTGGTAGACGACGAGCCGCGCATCGTGCAGCTCGTCCGCGACTACCTCGAGCACGGTGGGTTCACCGTGCTCACGGCGTCCGACGGTCCGGCGGCCCTGCGCTCGGCGCGGACCGGCCGCCCGGACCTCGTCGTGCTGGACCTCGGACTGCCCGGACTGGACGGCCTGGACGTGGCGCGTTCGCTGCGGCGCGATGGCGATGTGCCGATCATCATGCTGACCGCGCGGACCGAGGAGTCGGACAAGCTGGTCGGCCTCGAGCTGGGCGCAGACGACTATCTGACCAAGCCGTTCAGCCCCAAGGAGCTGGTCGCCCGAGTGCGAGCGGTGCTACGCCGCGCCGAGGGCATGCGTGAGCCGTCGGACGTGATCCGGGTCGGCTCGGACGTCGAGCTCGACGTGCCGAGGATGGACGCGAGATTCGGCGGCCGTCGAGTGGACCTGACCAAGACCGAGTTCCAGCTGCTGGCCGTGATGGCGCGGCAACCCGGCAGGGTGTTCACCCGCGCGCAGCTGCTCGACGCGGTGCGCGGTGTCGCGTTCGAGTCGTACGAGCGGGCGATCGATGCGCATGTCAAGAACATCCGGAAGAAGATCGAGCCCGACCCCAGCACGCCGCGGTACGTGCTGACGGTGTTCGGGGTGGGTTACCGGTTCGCCGAGCCTCCTGAGAAATGAGGGCCGGGGGCGGCCGAGGTCGCTGGC
>DAIPXW010000070.1:0-8423 GCA_036783075.1 Candidatus Dormiibacterota bacterium
GTCGTCGCGAACTCCGATCATGCCGAGATCGTGCAGTTTGCCAGCGATGCGCAGGAGTTCGATATCTCGCTGGCTGCGACCGAGCTTCCGCGTCAGGCGGGAGGCGAGTTCTGCCACACGAAAACAATGGCTCGCGATTGCACCGTTGTGGGCATCCATGGCCATGGCGCAAAGATCAATAGTCGCCAATTTCCATCTTTCCGGCCCGACCGGGTCTCTCCACAGAACACCCCGAAGCCTCTCATAGAGGTTCGGGCGTGAATTCGAGAATGTGGGCGACATCTCGCGCCTAGTCTCAGCCATCCCGCCGCGTCGCTGAGCGATTAGGTCGTTCTCATCGCCTAGCGGCCCCCATCGCAATTAGAGCGAAGAAGTCGATTACGAGAAGCAGACCGAGCTTTGCTACAGCGCTCTTATCAGGTTCGCCGCGGAGTTCGCTGTGGAGATTGAGATCAGAAACGGCGTGGGCCCGGATGGATTCGAACCATCGACCAGACGATTATGAGTCGCCCGCTCTAACCAGGCTGAGCTACGGGCCCGTCCGCGCCTGAGTCTATCCGGGCGGAATCTCGGAGACGGCGAGCCGGTAGATTGGATGGAGATGTCGGTCGCGCTAGGGCTGTTGATCCTCAGGCTCGTGCTCGGGTTGACCGTCGCCGCGCACGGCGCGCAGAAGGTGTTCGGCTGGTGGGGTGGGACGGGGATGGCCGCCTGGACCGCGGGCATGACCCGCATGCGCATCCGCCCCGCGCTGCCATGGGCCTGGATCTCCGCGCTGTCCGAGCTGCTCGGCGGTCTCGCCGTCGCGATTGGGCTGTTGTCTCCCTTCGGCAGCCTCGCGGTCATCGCGGCGATGGCGGTGGCGATCGCGCTGGTGCACTGGCGCAATGGATTCTGGAACGGCAAGCGGGGTTACGAGTTCAACCTGAGCCTGGTGGGCGCAGCAGTCGCCCTCGCGCTGACCGGGCCGGGCACCTACTCGGCCGACGAGCTGCTGCACGTCCACCTACCCGAGCCGCTGACCTTGATCGTCGGGACGCTGGCGACCATCGCCGGCGTCACGATCGCAATCGCCACTCGCAGCCCGGTGGTCGCACCCAAACCCGAGGCCGGCTGACGCTTTAAGCGGGCCCGCTCGCCTCTAGCCCAGGTAGTTTCCGGGGACGCGGCCACTGGCGACCTGGGCACACTCCAGGCTGCAGTGCAGTCCCGCGCCATTCGAGACGGCACCGGCGCCCACGCGACCACCACAGATCTCGCAAAGCAAAGCGAGCGCGGCAGCCATGGTTTTGGTGGTGGCCCTGATCGGGCCCCGACGCCGCCGGCCGTTCTCGACGCCGATCGCCACGGAACCCTTCATCTGCATCGGACCTCCCAACCGTGTTTCACCTCTTCGCGGTTGGTGACGCGACTTATCGCAAGTGTATTACAGAAGGAGGCACCTGGCGTAACAAGCGCTATTCAGGAGATATGCATTCCACTTCGTTGCCGTCAGGGTCGTCGACGTAGAACGTCCGCACTCCTTTCAGGACCGGGTGGATGCCTGGCCGCACCTCGATTGCCGCCGTTTTGAAGGTCTGCTGCAGGTCCTCGTATGCCGAGGGCGCGACGCGAAATGCGATGTGGTGCAGCACCCGTTTTGCCTTCTCGCGTGGGAACTTGTTGGATTTATCGGGATGCGGGATCAGCACGATCATCGCCGGCACGCCCGCCGTGGCGTCTCCCGCGCGCAGGAACTTGTTCGGCAGGTCCGGGGGGGAGATGAGCTCGAGGCCGAAGAGACCACGGTAGAAATGCAAAGCCGCGTCCATGTCGTGCACCCACAGCACGATCTCGGCCAGGCCCGTGACGCGCGTCACGCCGCGATCGCCGACACCATCGCCGCCAGGTTCGCGTCCTTGGCACGTGGAGGGACGGAGCACCCCGGAGCCAGAAGCAGGCCGCGCCCTCCGGTCTCAGCGAGCGCAGCCCTCGCCTCTGCCTCCACCTCCTGCGGCCGCCCGTAGAGCAGGCTCGCGCGCTGGCCCAGGCCTCCCATCACGGGTTTGCCCGCGATGTCCCGGCCCTCCGCGAGCGACGGGTTGCCCTGGTTGTGGATCGACCAGCTGACCGCATGCACCGGCAGGTCGCGCGCGAGGCCGAAGTTCAGGTTCGATCCGCACAGGTGCACGACGTTGAACCATGCCTCCGCCGGCATCCGCTCCAGGATCCAGACGTCGTGCGGGAGGACCATTTCCCGGTACACCGCTTCGGGCATGACCCCTTTTCCGGCATAGCCCGAGATCGCGTAGAAGATGCCCGCGGCACCCGCGTCGACCGAGCGGCGGCTGAAGTCGACCATCGCCTCGGCGATGCGGTCGAGCGCCGGCTTCACAACGTCCGGGTGTTTGCGCAGCTCGCGCACCACCCGCGCCTGCGATTTGCCGACCAGGTAGCCCGCAACGGTGATCGGGCTGAACACGGTCTGTATCACCGGCACGTCGGGGCCGAGATCGCGCGCGGCCATGCCGATCGACGCCACCTGGTCGTCCAGCGCTTTGCGGTTGACCACCGACACTTTTTTCCACGAGTCGAGGTCGGGCACCGCCGCGCTGATGAGCACCGGCCCTTTCAGCCGGTGACCGGCGGGCTTGTACTCGGACCCGAAAGCTTCGGCGAACGAGCTGGCCCGCGGCTGGAACTTGACGAAATCCCAGCCGAACCGGCGCGCGCGCTCGACCGTGATCGCCGACAGCGCTTCGGGTGACCACTCCTCTCGGTAGGTGTGCCCCCAGGCGCCCACCGGCGGCCGATCCGCAAGACCCATCGCCAGCGCCGCCTCCACCCTTTCCCGGCTTCCCATCGCTTCGAGTTTAAGCTGGACCGGAAATGGAGGACATCGCACCGATGGCTGCGCGGCTGCGGGCCGCGGCGGAGGCGAAGCCCATGCGGCTGCCGGTCAACCGCCGCGTCGACGAGACGCACCATGCGGTCACGCCTGACGGCCTGTCAGTCTGGTACACGATCCAGGTGTCGTCGCACAGTCGCATCCAGGAGGCGATCTTCGAGCGGTCCGACCGCGCTCCTTCGGACGATGAGTGCGGTCGGTGGGTCGAGCTGCTGATCGTCGGGGCGCCTGCCGTCGAGGCGCCTGGCCTCCCGGGCTCTCTGACGCGAAGGTTCGAAGCCTTCGAACGCAGCCCGGACGGCGAAGCACCTCTCGCCTGATGCCCCTCCCCACCGCGGTCGTCGAGGAGCTGCGGCGGATCGCCGGACGCGAGAACGTGATCGACTCGGCTGACGACCTTCGCATCTTCGAGCGCGACGCCTCGATCGAAGGCGCCGCGCCTGACGCGGTCGTGCTTGCGGCGAGCACCGAACAGGTCGCGAGCGTGATCCGGCTTGCGGCCAGGCACAGGACCCCGGTGGTGCCGCGCGGCGCGGGTACAGGACTGTCGGGCGGCGCGGTCACGATCCACGGAGGGATCGCTCTGCAGGTCACGCGCATGCGCCGCATCATCGAGATCGACCCCATTGCCCAGACGGCGCTCGTCGAGCCTGGCGTCGTCAACCAGGAGCTCTCGCTCGCCGCCGCCGCGCACGGCCTCTTCTACGCGCCGGACCCGTCGAGCCAGAAGGCTTGCACCATCGGAGGAAACGCCGCCGAGAACTCGGGCGGCCCTCACTGCCTCTACTACGGGGTCACCACGAACCACGTGCTGGGGATGGAGGTGGTGCTCGCGGATGGAAGCGTCCACTGGGTGAGCGGGGACTCTCCCGACCGGGTCGGCCTCGACCTGTGCGGCGTGATGGTGGGTTCGGAGGGCACGCTGTGCGCGATCACGAAGGTCAAGGTTCGCCTCCTGCGCACACCGCCCACCATCGCGACGCTGCTGGCCGCCTTCCCGACGATCGAGGCGGCGAGCCACGCCGTGTCCGCCGTCATCGCCCGCGGCATCGTCCCTTCGGCGCTCGAGATGATGGACCAGGTGACCGTCGGCGCGGTCGAGGCTCACTACCATGCGGGCTACCCGACGGGGGCCGGCGCCGTGCTGCTCGTCGAGGTCGACGGCATCGCCGCCTCGACGCGCGAGCTGATGGCGGCGGTGCGCGCGGTGCTCTCAGAGAATCAGGGGTACGCCATGCGCGAGGCGCAGAACCCGGCGGAACGAGACCTTTTGTGGGCCGGCCGCAAGGGCGCCATCGGCGCGCTCGGGAGGATCAAGCCCAACTACTACCTGCACGACGGCGTCGTGCCGCGTTCGCGCCTGCCCCAGGTGCTCTCCTCGGTCGGCGAGATCGGCGAGCATTACAAGCTGCCGGTCGCCAACGTCTTTCACGCCGGGGACGGCAACCTGCACCCGAACATCCTGTTCGACCTGCGCGACGGCGACGTGATGCACCAGGTGGAAGCGGCCGGCGAGGAGATGCTGCGCGCGGTCGTCGAGCTTGGCGGTGCGCTGTCCGGCGAGCACGGCATCGGGCTCGAGAAAAACGCGTTCATGCCCTGGGTCTTCAGCTCCGACGACCTCGACGCCATGCAGCGCGTGAAGCAAGCGTTCGACGGCGCCGGGATCCTCAACCCCGGCAAGATCTTCCCGGACCCGTCCCGCAAGCACGTGCACCTCGCCGGCCGCACCGGCCTCGCGGTAGAGGCCAGGTGGTGGTGAGCGCCCCGGTCGTCGAGAAACCGGCGACAGCAGAGGAGCTTGCCCGCCTCCTGCACGAGGCAGCGGAATCGAACCTGGCGGTCGAACCGGTGGGTGGAGGGAAAGCCGCCGGCATGGGCGGCGCGCCCGCGCGATGCGACGTTCTCCTGCACACGATCCGTCTCGACCATGTACTGGAGCACTCGCAGCCGGACATGGTCGTCAGCGTCGAGGCGGGCATCACGCTGGAGCATCTGCAGCACGAGCTCGGCAAGGCCGGCCAGTTTCTGCCGCTCGACCCGTTCAACTCGCCCGGCCACACCATCGGCGGCCTCCTCGCCACGGGCTGGACGGGGCCGCTCCGGCTGCGCTATGGCTCGGCCAGGGATTTCCTGATCGGCATCCGCGTCGCGCTGCCCGACGGCAAGCTCGTGAGCGCCGGCGGCCGGGTCGTAAAGAACGTCAGCGGCTACGACATGATGAAGCTGCACCACGGGGCGCTCGGGTCGCTCGGGGTGATCGTCGCCGCTTCATTCAAGGTTTTCCCGAAGCCGCTGCACGACGTCACGGTCGAGCTGCGACATGGCTCGATCGACGAAGCCTGGGCGGCGGCTGAACGTGTCCTCGGCTTGCCGCTTCCGCCGGCCGCCTTCGAGCAGTTCTCCGACGGGCGCTCGCTCGCTCGCTTCCAGGGCAGCGCCGACGCCGTCAAGCAGATGGTGGCCGAGCTGGGTTGGCCGCCCGTCGACGCTCGGGTCTGGGACGAGCACGCTCGACGCGGTCCGACGTCCTGGGCGCGCATCGCCGCGCCGAAGCACGCGCTGCGCGACCTCCTCGCCGCGCTTCCCGCGCAGGCCGAATGGTGGTCGTCGCCCGGTATCGGTCTCGCGCAGTGGTCCTTTGGTGGCGACGTGGAGGCGGTGCGAGCGGCGCGCGCCGCGGCCGAGGCCGCGGGCGGTTCACTCGTCCTCATGGCCGCGAGTCCGGCGGTGGTCGAGGCCGCCGGTGCGTGGGGCACCACCCCTCCGACGCTGGGACTCATGCGCCGGCTGAAAGAGCAGTTCGACCCCAAGGGGATCCTGAACCCGGGCCGGTTTCTGGTGTGAAACAGCCCTTCCAGCTCCTGGACGACGACGACCTTGCCACGTGCGTCCACTGCGGGCTCTGCCTCGACGCGTGCCCGACCTTCCGCGTCACCGGCCTCGAAACCGAGTCGCCTCGCGGGCGCCTCTACCTGATGACCCAGTGGAAGCGCGGGACACTGCCTTTCACCGACGCGCAGGCGCGCCACATCGACCTGTGCCTCGGCTGCCGCACGTGCGAAGCGGTCTGCCCGTCGGGAGTGCCGTACGGCAGGATCATCGAGGCCGGCCGCGCCGAGGTCGAGTCGCTGAGAAGCGCGACGCCAAAGCGAGCGATCGCGAAGACCGCGCTGCGGCAGCTGCTCGCGCACCCTGGGCGTCTGCGCGCTTTCGGCAGCGTGACGCGCGTCGCCCAGGCGGCAGGGCTCACGTCGATCGTGCGGTCGGGCCGACAGCTCCCGCCCCTTCGCCGGCAGTTCGTGCGACCGGTAGGCGACATGGCCCCGGCGATCGGCGAGCGCAAGCACCGCGTCGCATTCCTCGTCGGCTGCGTGATGCCCATCCTCTACCCGCAGTCACACCAGGCAGCGGTCAGGCTGCTGCAGCTGGCCGGCTGCGAGGTGTGGTTTCCGCCCGGCGAGCGCTGCTGCGGCGCGCTGTTCGCGCACAACGGCGACCTCGAGAGCGCCGCGCGGCTGAGGGACGCCAACACGCGCACCTACCTCGCCGGAACCTTCGACGCGCTGGTCGTTGACTCCGCGGGGTGCGGCGCGCATCTCAAGGATTTCTATCCCGCGCTGACAGGACGCGTGAGAGACCTGACGGAATGGTTGGCCGAGGTCGGGCTTCCGGCGCCGAAGCGGGATGTGGCGGTGCGCGTCACGTATCAGGACGCATGCCATCTCGCGCACGCGCAGCGGATCCGCAAACAGCCTCGCGACCTGATCCGCGCGGTGCCCGGCGTCGAGCTGGTCGAGATGCGCCACCCCGAGATCTGCTGCGGCGCGGCGGGCATGTACAGCACGCTCGAGCCGGCGATGTCCAACCGGATCCTGCGCGAGAAGCTCGACGACGTCGAGGCGACCCATGCCGGCGTCGTGGTCAGCGCGAACCCCGGGTGCCAGATGCAGCTCGAGGCCGGTTTGCGCGCGCGTGGCTCACGGATGAAAGTCGAGCACGTCGCCGAGCTGCTCCTGCGCGCTTATTAGCGCTTCAGCTTCGGCAGCACCGCGGTCTTGGTGACGTCCACCTCCACGCGAGCGACGGCGAGGGTCACGTTGTCCGGCGCACCCAGCTCGCGGCAACGCTCGATGACACGCTCGGCGCCACGGTCGAGGTTGCCGTCCCTGAGCAGAAGGTGTCCCATCTCCTCCACGCTGACGCCGGCCGTCTCGACGCCGTCGCTGCACAGCACGACCGCGTCTCCTTCCTCGAGTTTCATCCTGTCGGTGAAAGGTTGGATCGCCTCCCACACGCCGACCGCGCGCGTGAGGCGGTGCTTGAGCGGATGGGTGGCGACCTCTTCGGGCTTGATGAGACCGAGGCGCACCTGCTCGGCGGGCCACGAGTGGTCCTGTGACACCATCTTGGCGAGGCCGTTGCGAAACAGGTAGGCCGGGCTGTCGCCGACGTTCAACAGCGCCATCTCACCGGCCCGTATCGCGGCGATGACCATCGTGCTGCCCATGCCGGACCAATCCGGGTTGTCACGCGCGGCTTCGAACACCGCGGCGTTCGCCTCTTTGCATGCCTTCTTCAGGCGCTCGACGTCGGTACCCACCTGGCCGTCCTCGGCCAGGACCCGCGTCACGGTCTTCGTCGCGATGGTGCTCGCGGTCTGGCCGGCGGCGTGGCCGCCCATCCCGTCGCAGACCACGAGCAACGTCTCGAGCCCGGCCTTGTTGCGCCACACGAGGACCGAGTCCTCGTTTTCCTCTCGCTCGAGACCGGGATCGGTCGCCCAGGCGATCCGAAGCCGCATTACTGCTTCGCTAAGACCCGATCACTGAGAAGTGCACCGCGTTCTGGCCGATGGTGACCCGGTCACCGTGGTTGAGCTCCTTCTCCTGGACCGGCTCGCCGTTGACCAGCGTGCCGTTCGTGCTCCCCAGGTCCACGATCCAGAACTGGTCGCCGCGCCGCTCGAGGCGCGCGTGGTGACCGCTGGTCGCGGGGTCTCGCAGGATGACGTCGTTGTCCGGTGAGCGGCCCAGGCGAAGGGCCTGGTCGGCGGCGCGGTGGGTGTGCCCGGCGTCGGGTCCGGTCTCGATCGTGAGCTCGGCCTGACGGCCGGCCCCGGAAAGGGTCCCCGGCACAGAATCGGTCTTCGCTTCCACCTCCGCCGCCTCGGCGGCCGCGGGAGCGGTGGGCGGCGGCTGCCAGGCCGGCATCAGCGTCGTCGACTCGCGCGCCATGGCGGCGGCTTCGGAGGTCATCGTCGCGGCGATGTCCGGGACCATGGTTTCGGCCACGTCCGGCGCGGAAGGACCACGCCATTGGGGCGTCGAAGGCGCCGGCGGCTCGGCAGGCGGCGCTTGCGGCTCTGGGGGGGCTGACACCGCGCCCATCGCGACGTCGCCGTCCACATGTTCGGGGCTTGCCTCCGGCGCAGCCTCTGGGGGCTGGGGTACGGGCTCGGCGGGCGCTTCCGGCTCGGCAGCCGGCGCCGCCGGTGCAGACCAGGCTGAGATGGGCGGCGCGGCCGGAGGCGGAG
>DAIPXW010000071.1:0-8351 GCA_036783075.1 Candidatus Dormiibacterota bacterium
CCATGGCCGAGTACTTCCGCGACGCCGAGGGCGCCGACACGCTGCTGTTCATCGACAACATCTTTCGCTACCTGCTCGCCGGGTCGGAGGTGTCCGCACTGCTCGGCCGCATGCCGTCAGCCGTCGGCTACCAGCCGACGCTCGCGACCGAGATGGGCGAGCTGCAGGAGCGCATCACCTCGACGAGCAAGGGGTCGATCACATCGGTCCAGGCCGTTTACGTGCCGGCGGACGATTACACCGACCCAGCGATCCAGACCGTTTTCGCCCACCTAGGCGCAACGGTGCGGCTGGAGAGGGCCCTGGTCGAGATCGGCATCTACCCGGCGATCGACCCGCTCGGTTCTTCGAGCCGTTTCGTGGAGCCGTCCGTCGTCGGCCAGGAGCACTACGACACGGCGCAGGGCGTCAAGAAGACGATGCAGCGCTACAAGGACCTGCAGGACATCATCGCCATCCTCGGGATGGAGGAACTGTCGGAGGACGACAAGCAGGCGGTCTCCCGGGCGCGCAAGATCCAGCGCTTCCTGTCGCAGCCGTTCAACGTCGCCCAGCGCTTCACCGGGCGCGAGGGCAAGTCGGTGCCGATCCGCGAGACCGTGCGTGGTTTCAAGGAGATCCTCGAAGGCAAGCACGACGACCTGCCGGAGCAGGCCTTCTACATGGTCGGCACCATCGACGAGGCGCGGGAGCAGGGCGAAGAGATGAAGAAGAAGCAGGCGTCGTAGTTGAAGTTTCCCCTCCGGGTGGTCAGCGTGGAGCGGAGCCTTTTCGAGGGCGAAGTGGAGTTCATCATCGCGAACGGGGCGGATGGCGAGCTCGGCGTCCTCGCCCGACACGCGCCGTTGATGACGATCCTCAAACCAGGTCCTTTGCGGATCCAGGAGGTGTACGGCGGCGCGGAGCAGATCCTGTTCGTAGGAGGCGGATTCCTCGAGGTGCTGCCCGACCGGGTGACGGTGCTGGCGGACGTCGCCGAGCACGCCGACGAGATCTCGATCGAGAAAGCCGAAGAGGCTCGCCACCGCGCGCAGGAGAAGCTGGCCGGCACCCTTACCAGCGGCGAGGAGATCGAGTTCCAGGAAGAGCTCGCGGTGGCCGAAGCCCGGTTGCGCCTCGCCCGCATGCGGCGGGGCTGATCGCGACCTTGGCGAATCTGCAGCACCACGCGCTGCGGATCACCGGTGGTGTGCGGCTGGCGGGCAGCATCTGCATCAGCGGGTCGAAGAACGCCGCCCTGCCCGAGATGGCCGCGGCGCTGCTCACGAGGGAGCCCGTCACCCTGCGCAACGTGCCGAAGGTGACGGACAGCGTGGTGATGGGCGAGATCCTCGAGAGCCTCGGCGGCGAGGCCGACGGAGAGGGCACCGTCACCCTGCACACCGGGGGGGCTACCAGGTCCGACGTGAGCGACGACCTGGGCCGCCGGATGCGGGCCACGATCGTCCTGCTCGGCGCGCTGCTCGGGCGATTCGGCCGGGCGCGCCTGCCGCGTCCGGGCGGCGACGACATCGGAGCGCGCCGGGTGGAGCAGCATCTGCGTGCCCTGCGCCAGATGGGCGCGCACATCATCGAGAGCGACACCGAGATCGTGGCCGAGGCGAAGCGCCTGCGCGGCGACCGGATCGTGTTCGACCTCCCCACCGTCACAGGCACCGAGAACATCCTGCTCGCGGCCGTGCTCGCCGAAGGACGGACCGAGATCTTCAACGCCGCGCGTGAGCCGCACGTGCATGACCTGTGCCGTCTGCTCGGCAAGATGGGAGCGCGGATCGAGGGCATCGGAACCGAGCGCCTGATCGTCGACGGCGTCCGGGAGCTGGGCGGCGCTGAGCACACGGTGATCGCCGACTACCTCGAGGCCGGCACCTATGCCATCGCCGTCGCTGCCGCGGGCGGCGAGCTGCGGCTCGATTGCAGCCGGCCGGAGGATCTGAACCTGGTGCTGCTCAAGCTGGAGCAGGCCGGCGCCCACGTCGAGGTGGGTGAGGGTTGGTTTCGCGTCGGTCGCGATCCACGTACACAACTGAGGCCGAACGACATGTCGACGTGGACCTTTCCCGGATTTCCGACCGACCTGCAGGCCCAGTACATGGCTTTGATGACGCAGGCCGACGGCGACACGGTCATCTCCGAGTACGTGCACGAGAACCGGTTCCAGCACGTCACACAGCTCGCCAAGATGGGCGCGGGGATCAACGTCGAGGGGCGGATCCATGCGGTGGTCCACGGTCCGTGCCGCCTGCACGGCACCGAGGTCGCCATTCCAGACATCCGCTCGGGCGCGGCTCTGGTCATCGCGGCAATGTGCGCCGAGGGTGTCAGCCTGCTGCGCAACTCCTGGCACGTCGAGCGCGGGTACGAGGACATGGCGGGCAAGCTCAAGTCGGTCGGAGCCATGATCGAGACCGTCATCATCGACGAGGAGTCGGGCGCCCACGACCACACTTACGAATAGAGTGTCGCGTAGGTAGCTTGCTTTCCAAGAAGATAGGCATCGACCTGGGCACCTCGACGGTGTTGATCTACGTCAAGGGCGAGGGGATCGTCATCAACGAGCCTTCGCTTGTGGCCGTGAATCGCGATGGCACGCGCATCCTCGCGGTCGGAAAGGAAGCGTTCGAGATGGTCGGCCGCGCGCCGGACTCGATCCAGGTCGTGCGGCCGATGCGCGAGGGCGTCATCGCCGACTTCGTCGTGACCGAAGGCATGCTCCACCACTTCATCGGCAGGGTGCAGGGGCGCCAGCGGCTGTTCAAGCCCGAGATCATGATCTGCGTCCCGTCGGGCGTCACTTCGGTCGAGCGCCGCGCGGTCACCGAGGCCGCCATCTCGGCCGGCGCCCGCCAGGCGTGGCTGATCGACGAGCCGCTGGCGGCTGCGATCGGGGCCGGTCTCCCGATCTCGGAGCCGAGGGGAAACGCGATCTGCGACGTGGGAGGCGGGACCACCGAGATCGCGGTGATCTCTCTGTCCGGCATGGTCGTCGCTCATTCGATCCGGGTCGGCGGCAACCGTTTCGACGATGCGATCACCACCTACATGAAGCGCAAGCACAACCTTTTGATCGGCGAGCGGACCGCGGAAGAGGTGAAGATCGCCGTCGGCTCGGCCGTCCTGATGAAGGAGCCGCTGGTCACCGAGGTGCGCGGCCGCGACCTCGTTTCCGGGCTGCCCAAGAACCTGGAGGTTTCGTCGAACGAGATCACCGAGGCGATCCAGGAGCCGCTTCGCCTCATCGTCGGCGCGGTGCGAGACGTGCTCGAGGAGACGCCGCCCGAGCTGGCGGCTGACATCTTCGACCGCGGGCTGGTCCTGTCAGGCGGTGGCGCCCTGCTCCGCGGCCTGGACCGCTACCTCGCGATGCACACGGGGATCCCCGCCGTCGTTGCGGACGACCCGCAAACCACGGTCGTGAGGGGGACCGGCCTGGCGCTGGAGAACTTCGAGGTGTTGAAGCGCAACCAGTCGTTCCTGCGCTGAAACGCTGATGGCCTCCGGCCGGCCCGGCCAACGCTCCCGGCGGGCAGGAGTGGGACTCAAGGTGGTCGTCGACGGATCGGGCCTGCGGCTGCCGCGCGCCGGAATCGGCGTCTACACGACGCAGATCCTCCATGCGATGGCCGTCGAGCGGCCCGACTGCCGTCTGACGGTCTTCGGGCCGCCGGGCGCTTTCATCCACGTCCCGCATACCGCATACCGGCCGATGCCCCGCGCCCGCCTCATCGGGCGGCACCTGCAGTGGCCGGCACGCATCAGGCAGCTGAAGCCCGACGCCTATTTCGGGCCGGCCGGCGTGCTTCCTCTGGGCGACGTCGGCTGCCCGTCGGTCATCACGGTCCATGACCTCGCGATCTACCGCAACCCGAAATGGTTTCCCGCCCGCCAACCGCTGAGCACGCGGTTGATCGTTCCGCGCTCGGTCCTGCGCGCCGACGTGGTGATCGCCGTCTCCGAAAGCACGGCGACCGACATCGTGGACATCTTCGGCATCCCGCGGTCGCGCATCGAGGTCGTGCCCCACGGTGTGGCGACGTCCTTCGCGCCGATGAGTGCCGAGGACCTCGCCGCGGCCCGCACGCGCCTGAGCCTCCCGGACCGATTCATCCTTTTCGTGGGCACGATCCAGCCGCGTAAGAACCTCGAGACGTTGCTCGAAGCGTGGGCGATGATGCGCGACCGACCCGACCTTGTCGTGGTCGGCGCCTGGGGCTGGCAGTTCGAGTCGACACGGGATCGCATGGGCCGCCTCGGCTCAGGGCTCCACCACATCGAAGGCCTCGACCCGGCAGATCTCCCCGCGGTTTACAACCTGGCCCGAGTCCTGGCACATCCCGCCTGGTACGAGGGGTTTGGGCTGCCGCCGCTGGAAGCGATGGCCTGCGGCACGCCGGTCGTGGTTTCCGACCGGTCGAGCCTGCCCGAGGTGGTCGACGACGCGGGCGTGGTCGTGCCGGCGGACCAGCCTGATGCGTGGCGAAAGGCGCTTGAGAAAGTGCTCGACGACGCCGAGCTGGCGGCGGACCTGAGGCACCGCGGCATCCTGCGCGCCGCGCAGTTCAGCTGGTCGCGAGCGGCGGGCCTGACCTGGCGCGCAATCGACAGTGCGATCGCGAGCCGAGCGCCTAGACCAGCTCCCTGATCACTTCCACCACGCCGGCGGCGCAGCGCTCCCATGTGTACTCGCGAGCGCGAGCCTGCGCGGCGCGGGCCAGGCTCGTGCGCAGCTTCTCGTCTCCGAGCGCAACCTCGAGCACGCTCGCCAGCTGCTGCGAGTCGGCGGCATCGTGAAAGTAGAGCGCGGCCTCGCCGCCCACCTCGTGCAGAGAGGACGCTTTCGCCGCCACCACGACCTTGCCGCGAGCCATCGCTTCGAGCACGGGCAGCCCGAAGCCTTCGTACAGGCTGGGTACGACGACCGCGCTGGCGCGCTCGTAAAGCAGCTCGAGCGTCGGTTGATCGACGCGCCCGAGCACGCGACATCGGGGTGACGCGTGCAGCGCTGCCGCCATTGCGGCGTCGCGCTCGTGACCGGCCACGACCAGCGTGACGCCGTCGAGGCGCTCGATGGCGGCGAGCGCGGCGGTCTGGTTCTTGCGCGGCTCGATCCGTCCCACCTGAAGCACGAAAGTGCCGCTCACCCCGAGCTCCGCCAGGCGTGATGCCGGGGCCGGCGCCACTTGGGGTGCGCCCGCACCGAGGGGTACCACCCGGACTCGCTCGGGCCGCAGCCCGTAGATGGACTCAAGGTCGGACTTCGTAGATTCGGATACGGCGATCAGCAGCGGGCAGCGCAATGCGGCCCAGCGCGTCGTGAGCTTGAGGTAGGAGCGCTCGGCCAACGAGTAAGCGCTCGGATGGCGCTCGAACGCCAGGTCGTGGACGACGGTCAGTGCTTTGCCCGGCCAGGCGAATGGAATCGCGTGCGCCGGCACGAAGAGCAGCTTCGGGCGCTCTCGTGCCAGCGCGACCGGCAGACGAACCTGCGACCACATCCTGCGCAAGGGGATCACCATGGCGTCAACGCCGAGACCTGCCTTCGGTCGCGAGGCGAAGAACCGCCACGCGAGCTCGGGCGCGGCGGCCTGCAGGCGTGAGCAGACCTCGCGCGCGTACACCTCGGTGCCGGTCACCAGATCGCGCGTCGCCGGGTTGACGTCCACCGCGACCGTCCGCGGCCGGGCGCTGGCTACGGCCACGCGCTCGACCTTAAGCTATCGCCAGTGTTTGCCACCGGCGTTCGCGCGACGGCATTCCTGGCATCGATCGTGGCGGTGGCCTCCATGCTCGCGGTGGACGATTCAACCTACGCGACGCACCACTCGCCACCCATCCCGGTCGTGAAGGTCGCAATCTATGGCACCGCCGACTACGCCCGCGACCACCAGTACCTGGTGTTTCGCAGCCAGGTCGTCGCGCTTGGTCGCCGCAACATAACCCTGCCCACGTTGATGTACCACTACATCCGCACGCCGCCGTCGATCAGCGCCGACCGCCTTGGCTACAACCTTTCGGTATCACCCAGGGACTTTTCGGCGCAGATGGACTGGCTCGCGATTCACGGCTACCATCCCGTTGACTTCAACGACGTGCGGGCGTACTTCGCGGGCCAGCGCCCGCTGCCGTCCAAGCCCGTGATCATCACCCTGGACGACGGCTACGCCGACCTTTACACGACCGCCTACCCGATTCTCGCCGTCCACGGGTTCAAGGCCGTCGCCTACATCGTCAGCGGATTCATCGGCCAGCCTCGTTACGTCACCGCAGCCCAGGTTCTGGAATTGGACCGCGGCGGGATTGAGATCGCGTCTCACACGGTCGACCATGCTGACCTGGCGCGGTTGTCCGGCGCATCGCTCACGCACCAGCTGTTGGATTCAAAGCGATCGCTCGAGCACCTCCTGGGTCACCCTGTGCTCGACTTCGCGTACCCGTCCGGGAAGTTCAACGCCGCGGTTGTCGCCGCGGTCCAGGCCGCGGGTTATTCGACCGCCTCGACCACGATCTACTCCGTCGATCACAGTCTGGCGGAGCGGTATACGTGGACCCGTGTGCGCGTCAGTGGAGGCGAGCCGCTCGCCGAGTTCGTCAAGGGCCTCGGGACCGTGATGCCGTCGATAACGATCACGACGGTGGACGCCGAGACCGCCTACGTGCCTCCGTCCCAGCTTGGGCTGCCCTCACTGGTGGAAATCAGATAACGCGGGTGGCTGAGGTCCGGGTCCTGGGCGTCAGGGTCGACTGCGTCGACATGACGGCGGCACTCGCCAGGATCGAGGAGCTCGTCGACGGCGGCGGCCATCACATGGTCGCCACCGTCAACCCGGAGTTCGTCATGAACGCCCGGAAAGACCGTGATTTCGCCCGCGTGCTCGAGGCGGCGGACCTCTGCCTGGCCGACGGGACTGGAGTCGTGTGGGCCGCCCGCCGCAAGGGCTGCGGGCTGAGCGGGCCGGTGACCGGGGTCGACCTCGTCCCGCACATCGCGGAGCTTTGCGAGCGTCGAGGGTTTCGTCTCTTCCTGCTCGGTGCCGCGGCCGGGGTCGGGGCCGAGCTTGCCTCGAGCCTGCGGTCGCGGCACCCGCGACTGGATGTCGCCGCCCACCCCGGCTCACCCGATCCGGCGTCAGACGAGGAGACGGTGCGGCTGGTGATCGGGCACGGTACGCAGGTGCTGCTCGTCGCGTACGGTGCGCCCAGGCAGGAGCTCTGGATCGATCGCGTTCAGGGGCGGATCGGGGACGGGGTGGCGATAGGCGTCGGGGGCGCCTTCGACTTTCTGACCGGTCGGGTGCCGCGAGCTCCGGAGTGGATGCGGCGAGCCGGTCTGGAGTGGCTCTACAGGCTCATACGGCAACCCTGGAGGATCCGCCGCATGGCGGTCCTTCCCGTTTACGCGTTCAAGGTACTAAGCGCCGCCAAGTAGGATGGCGAGCCGTGGCCACAGACCCTAAGGCGCCGAGGCTCAGCGTCGTGGTCCCGTGTTACAACGAGGAGGCCCGGCTGCCCAGGACCCTTGAGCAGGTCGAGCGCTACCTGGACGACCACGGGGCCGACTACGAGGTGATCCTCGTCGACGACGGGAGCACGGACGGCACGCGTCAGCTCATGGAGGCGGCCGCAGCCGGCAACGCTCGCGTCCGAATCCACGTCCTTCCGCACAACCGCGGCAAAGGCCGGGCGCTGGCAGAGGGAGTCGCCACGGCTCGCGGCTCCGAGATCCTGGTCACCGACGCCGATCTGTCGACTCCGATCGACGAGCTGGAGAAGCTCCAGGCCGAGCTCGACCGGGGGGCGGGCGTGGCGATCGCTTCCCGGGCGATCCGTGGTTCGCGCGTGGAGATCTCGCAGCCCTTCTACCGGGTGCTGATGGGAAAAGCGTTCAACCTGATCGTGCAGACACTCCTGCTGCCCGGGATCTGGGACACCCAGTGCGGCTTCAAGCTGTTCCGCGCGGACGTGGCTCGTGAAGCGTTCGCCGGACTCAGCACCGACGGGTTCGGCTACGACCCCGAGGTGCTGTACCGCGCCAAGCGAAAAGGAGTGCGCATCGCCGAGGTGCCGGTGGTGTGGAGGAACTCGGCACCCACCAAGGTCAGCCCGATCCGCAGCTCGCTCGACATGTTCAAGCATGTCGTGAAGGTCCGGTTCGGCGGTTGAGCATCACAGAGCGCAAGGCGAGCCCGACGGAGGTCCTCGTCGTGCTGCCGACCTACAACGAGAGCGACAACCTGGAGAAGGTCGTTCTCGGGGTGCGCCATCTCGGTCACGACGTGATGATCGTCGACGACGCCTCGCCCGACGGCACCGGTGAGATCGCCGACAGGCTCGCCGCCGAGCACGACTGGTTG
>DAIPXW010000072.1:0-8301 GCA_036783075.1 Candidatus Dormiibacterota bacterium
CCCCGCCCTGCCGCAGGACGTCAAGACCGGCCGGGTCGCGGTACGCCTCTCGGTAGTAGACGCGTCCCACGTTGGCGTTGATGATCATCTTGGCGCACATCACGCAGGGCGACGCGCTCACGAACATCACCTTTCCAGGCAGCTGAGCCCCGGCCTTGATCAGGGCGTTCTGCTCCGAGTGGATGCAGCCGCAGGCGCCGGGCCGGGTCGTGTCGCAGCGGTTGGGCAAGCCGCGCGCGTTGCCGTTGTAGCCGATGCCGAGGACCTGGGTCAGATCCGGCGTGGCGATCACGCTCCCGACCTGCAGGCGGGCGCAGGTCGACCGCTTGCCGAGCTCCTCGGCCATGCGCATGTACACCTCTTCGAGAGGGATGCGATCGGGGGCCTTTCCAGGCTCTGAAAGGGGTTGGATCTTGCTCATTCCGCCTCAGGTTAACAGGCTTGTCTATACCCATCCTCGGGGCTACAATGCGCAAGATGTCGTTGCTCGAACTCTTGTTCGCCCTCCTCCTTGTATGCCTCCTGGCCGCGATGGCCGGGGTGGCCGCACTGGTCTGGAGCCTCGTCCGGCGCGCCGACGGGCAGTCCCGCGACGTCGCCGAGCTGAAGAGCCGGATCGATGCCGGCGGGCAGAGCCAGGGTGCGCAGGCGGCCGAGCTGCGCGAACGCCTTTCGCAGACCCAGTCGGTGGTCGAAGGCCTGCGGTCGGCGCTGTCGGCGCGGCAGCCGGTAGAGGAAGAGGCACGCGCCAGCCTCAAACGCCTCGAGAGCGTGATCGCAGGCAGCTCGACCCGCGGCGCGGCGGGCGAGAACATCCTCGAGGAGGCCCTGCGGCACCTTCCGCCCGAGATGCTGCAGCGCAACGTGTGGGTCGGCGGCAAGGTGGTCGAGCTCGCCCTCCGGCTGCCCGGCGGCAAGCTTTTGCCGATGGACTCCAAATGGGTGTCCACCGGCGCCCTGGAGCAGCTGGCCGACACCACCCTCGACGCGACACGTCGCGCGCAGCTCACAGCCCAGGTGGAACGCGAGGTCGACCGGAGGGTGCGCGAGGTGAGCCAGTACATCGACCCGGCGACCACGTCGCCCTTCGCGCTGGCGGTCATCCCTGACGCCGCTTACGACGTCTGCCGCGGTGCCATCGTCGGCGCCCACAAGCGCCACGTGATGGTGGTCGGCTACGCGATGGCCCTGCCCTATCTTTTGACCCTGTACCAGCTGCACCTGCAGTTCGCGCGCACCGTCGACATGGAGAAGCTGCAGTCGGCCCTCATCGACGTCGAGCGGCACCTGGACACGCTGGAGGGCATCCTCGAGAACAAGCTGCAGCGGGCGGTGACCATGCTTCAGAACGCCTACGGCGAGGGCAAGCAGGTCTCGGCCCGCATCCGGGCCTCGGCCGAGAGCATCCAGGTATCGGAAAGCCCTGAGGGGATTTCCACAGGCGCCGCACAGCTCGCGGGTGACGCCGGTCGCGGCGCGGAAGCGGTCGAGCAGCTTTCCACAGGCGCCCTCAAGCTCGCCCTGTTCGACTCGAACCAGTAATCCACAGGTGGGGAAAGCCGATCCGCCTCGACGCCCTGCTTTTCCACCGTCGTTGCCCACCCTTTCACAACTCTACCCACAGGCATTTCCACAGGTAATCCACCCACATGTTGGGGGTAAAGGGTCGTTAAGACCAAATATGTTGTGTTTTGGGCTTGACAAGCCGAAAAGTCGCTCGTATCATCCTGGGCATACATCGAGGCCCTGGGGCATAAGTGGCGGGCATGCTCTGGGGCCTCTTCCATCCCCAAACGAACAAGTTCAGCACCCACCCCACGTCCCAGCAAAGAAAGCAGCCGGAAGCGATTTGAAATGCACCCTCACCGGGGATGATTGAAGGAGGCGTTCTCTAAAGAAGATGGCCAAGAATCTCACCGACCTCACAGGAGCCCGCGCCGGTCGTCCGGAGAAGGCGAACGGCAACCATAAGGGAGCCCCGGCCAAGGGACTTCGTTTCGGTCGTTACTTCACGCCGCCGGGAAGCCACGCCTATGACCTCATCGAGTGGGAGCGCCGCACGGCGGGAATCACCGGCGAGAAGGGCCAGGTCATCTTCGAGCAGAAGGACGTCGAGGTCCCCCGCTCCTGGTCGCAGCTCGCGATCAACGTGGTCGCCCAGAAGTACTTCCGCGGCAGCCCTGGCAGCCCCGAGCGCGAGACCAGCGTCCGCCAGATCATCGACCGCGTGGTCGACACGCTGGCCGCCTGGGGCCGCGCCGACGGCTACTTCGCGAGCGAAGATGACGCGCAGAACTGGGCGGAGGAGCTCCGCTATCTGCTCGTCACCCAGCACGCCTCGTTCAACAGCCCGGTCTGGTTCAACATCGGCGTGCCCGGACGCTCGCAGCAGGGCTCGGCCTGCTTCATCAACTCCGTCCAGGACTCCATGGAGTCGATCCTCAACCTCGTCAAGACCGAAGGCATGCTGTTCAAGTTCGGCAGCGGCACCGGCACCAACCTCTCGGTGCTGCGCTCGTCGAAGGAGCAGCTCTCAGGCGGCGGCACCGCTTCAGGCCCCGTCTCCTTCATGAAGGGCTACGACTCGTTCGCCGGCTCAATCAAGTCGGGCGGCACGACCCGGCGCGCGGCCAAGATGGTCATCCTCAACGCCGATCACCCCGACATTCTCGACTTCATCCGCTGCAAGGCGGAGGAGGAGAAGAAGGCGTGGGCGCTGATCGAGGCCGGCTACAACGTCGGCTTCAACGTGCCCGGCGGGGCATATGACTCGGTTCAGTTCCAGAACGCCAACCACTCTGTCCGCGTCAGCGACGAGTTCATGCAGGCGGTCGTCGACGACACGAAGTGGGAGACCAAGGCGATCGTGGACGGGCGGGTCATCGACACATATAAGGCCCGCACGCTGTGGCGCGAGATCGCGGACGCGGCGTGGATCTGCGGTGACCCCGGCCTCCAGTTCGACACCACCATCCAGGACTGGAACGTCGTCCCGAACACCGGCCGCATCAACGCGACCAACCCTTGCTCGGAGTTCGTCTTCCTTGACGACACTGCGTGCAACCTTTTGTCCCTCAACCTGATGAAGTTCCAGACACAAGACCCCAATGGAAATGCCGGCAGGGTCGACGTCGACCGGCTGCGCCGCGCCATCGACATCTGCTTCACAGGCCAGGAGATCCTCGTCTCCAACGCGTCGTACCCGACACCTGCGATCGCCAAGAACTCCGAAGCGCTGCGGCCGCTCGGGCTCGGCTACGCGAACCTCGGCGCCCTGTTGATGTCGATGGGCCTTGCCTACGACTCCGACGAGGGACGCCGTTTCGCGGGCGGGATCACCGCGATCATGACCGGACGGGCATTCGCACAGTCCGCGCGCATGGCGCAGGTGAAAGGACCGTTCACCGAGTTCGCCAAGAACCGCGAGCCGATGCTCCGCGTGATGGAGAAGCACCGCCAGGCGGCACACCAGCTCTCCACGTCACCGGAGTCGGCGGAGGTGGTCGACGCGGCTAGGGAGACCTGGGACGAGGCGGTCAAGCTCGGCCGTGCCCACGGCTACCGCAACGCGCAGGCGACCGTCCTGGCGCCGACAGGCACGATCGGGCTGATGATGGACTGCGACACGACCGGCATCGAGCCGGACCTGGCGCTGGTCAAGTACAAGAAGCTGGTCGGCGGCGGCCTGCTGAAGATCGTCAACACCACCGTCCCGGCCGCCCTGCGCAAGCTCGGCTACGACGAGCTGATGGTGAAGGAGATCGTCGAGTACATCGACGACAACGACACGATCGAAGGCGCTCCGCACCTGATGGAAGAGCACCTGAAGGTCTTCGACTGCGCTTTCAAGCCGGTCAAGGGGATGCGCTCCATCGCGCCGATGGGCCACGTCCGCATGATGGCGGCCGTCCAGCCGTTCATCTCGGGATCGATGTCCAAGACCGTGAACCTCCCGACCGACGCGACGGTCGAGGAGATCCAGCAGACGTACCTCGAGTCATGGAAGCTCGGCCTCAAGTGCATCGCCATCTACCGCGACGGCTGCAAGCGGTCGCAACCCCTCTCCACGTCGCTCGACAAGGAAAAGAAATCACTCGCCGCCGGTGAGGTCGAGTACCGCGCCGTCAGGCGCAAGCTGCCCGACGAGCGCAAGGCGGTCACCCACAAGTTCGACATCCAGGGCCACGAGGGCTACCTGACCGTAGGTATGTTCGACGACGGGACCCCCGGCGAGCTGTTCGTCACCATGGCCAAGGAGGGCTCGACGATCTCGGGCCTCATGGACGCCTTCGCGACGCAGACGTCGTACGCGCTGCAGTTCGGCGTGCCGCTGAAGTTCATGGTCGACAAGTTCAGCCACATGCGATTCGAGCCCTCGGGATTCACCAAGAACAGGGAGATCCCGATCGCCAAGTCGATCGTCGACTACATCTTCCGCTGGATGGCGAGCCACTTCATGGAGATCGAGGAGCAGGACGAGGCGGGGATCATCCGTCGCGACCCCGCGCCGGCGCCCGCGACCACGTCGACCGCACCTGCGGCCGAAACCAAACCCGCCGCCACGGAGCTGAAGGTCATCGCCGCGCCGACGACCAACGGCAACGGAGGGGTGCAGAAGATCGCGTTCGTCAACACCGACGCGCCGGCGTGTCCGGACTGCGGCGCGATCACCGTCCGGTCAGGCTCGTGCTACAAGTGCCTGAACTGCGGAGCGACGACGGGCTGCAGCTGAGCACTCAACCGAATCGATGACCTGTGAGGGGCCGCCCGGAGGCAGCCCCTCACATTTTCGTGCCGTTCTGGTTCGTCGCCTCGCTGCTGCCGCGGATCGCGGCGAGAGACTGGCGCTGTCGACCGGCAGGGTCAAAGTTGGAGGGTGAGAGCCAAGCGTCGAAGGCGGCGCGGCGGACGGGCCATTCACCGTCGGTGATCGAGAACCACGCTGTGTCGCGGTTGCGACCTTTGACCACCATGTGGTGCCGGAACACCCCCTCGAACGTGAATCCGAAACGCTCGGCCGCACGCCGTGACGCCAGGTTGAGCGAGTCGCATTTCCATTCGAGCCGGCGGTAGCCGAGGTCGTCGAACGCATGCCTGGCCAGCAGGTAGATCGCCTCGGTCGCCTGGCGCGTCCTCTGCATCACCGGCGCGAACCAGATGTGACCCACCTCGATCACACCGTCGGTGGGCACGAAGCGCATCAGGCTTGCCATCCCCTGCGCGAGCCCCGATGCGCGGTCCACCACCGCATAGAAAAGAGGGTCTTTCGAGGCAGCCCTCTCCTCGAGCCACCTGGTGAACTCGGCCTCGGAGTCGAAAGGTCCGTACGCCAGGTGGGTCCAGATCGCATCGGCGCCCCGGGTGGCCGCGAAAAGCGACTGCGCTTGACGAGCGGGATCGACCGGCTCCAGTCGCACGAGCTCACCCTGGAGCGGAGCGCGCTCCGGCGTGTGCGCCGGCTTCCAGTCGAGACTCACGATCGGACTACCAGAACTGGGCTCCCCCGTTCACAACGATCATCTGTCCGGTCACGAAATCGCTGTCCGGTGAGAGAAGGTAGACGAGCGTGCCTTCGAGGTCCTCGGGCACCTCGTCCCGGGCCAGGCTGCGCGAAGCGCGGGCTGCGGCGAGAAATGAATCTGGGTAGAGCTCACGCACGCCGTCGGTCAGGGTCAGGCCCGGTGCGATCGAGTTGACGTTGATCCGATCCGGACCAAGCTCTCGGGCCAGGACCCGGGTCAGCGCGAACACCGCGCCCTTGCTCGCCACGTAGTGAGCGAGTCCCGGAGGTCCCGCAAGAAGCGCACCTGACGCCATGTTCACAATCTTGCCGCCTCGTCCACGCATGTGCGAGACGACCGCCTGGCACATCAAGAAGGGGCCGCGAGCGTTGACAGCGAACACGCGGTCGAACTCGGCCGGGTCGATCTGGTCGAACGGCGTGTTGCGCAGGGCTGAAAGCATCCCGGCGTTGTTCACCAGCCCGTCGATGCCTCCGAACGCCGAGGCCACCCTGTCGACCGCCGATTTCACGGCGCCCGGGTCCGAGACGTCAACCTCGAGCTCCAGCACCTCAGCGCCACTCTGGCGGCACTGCGCGGCGACGTCGCGGAGCCGCCCAGCGTCGATGTCGAACAGCGCCAGGCGAGCGCCTTCCTGCGCCAGGCGCAGTGCGTAGGCACGGCCTATGCCGGACGCCGCCCCCGTCAGGATGATCGCCCGGTTCTCGAGCCTCTTCATCGGCGCTGCGTATTCTGGACTTGAATAAGACGAAGACGCGGCACGTTTGGTTCTTCGGTGCTCTCGACCCAAGGAGGAACTCAATGAAGATCGCGATCATCGGCTCCGGCAACGTTGGCAAGGCGCTCGCCAAATCAGGCGTGAAGGCTGGTCACACGGTCACCATGACCGCCACGAGCGCGGAGAAGGCCACGGAGGCGGCCAAAGCGAGTGGGGCGCACGCCGCTCAGTCCAACCAGGAGGCGGTGAAAGATGCCGACCTCGTGATCGTGGCCGTGCCATATGACAAGCTCGGCGAGGTGTTCCGCGGCCTGGGGACCGCGGTCGACGGCAAGATCGTCATCGACGCCACCAACCACGTCAACGCACAGAATCCCGGTGAGGTGCTGGGCACAACCTCCAACGCGGAGGAGATCCAGAAGCGCCACCCGAAGGTGCGCGTGGTGAAAGCCCTCAACTACGCATTCGCCTCCCGTATGGCCGAGCCGTCGGTCGATGGAACCCATCTGGACGGCTTCGTCGCTGGCGACGATCAGGCGGCGAAAGACACGGTCCTCGACTTCGTCAAGTCGATCGGCTTCCGCCCGATCGACGTGGGCCCCCTCGTGATGGCGCGGGCCCTGGAAGCCATGGCGCTTTTGATCATCACGCTTCAAATCCGCAACAGCTGGCCGTGGCAGAATGGCTGGAAGCTCGTGGGGCCGCCCAAGGAGTGACCATGAACGAGACCAAGGCTTCGATCAAGAAAGACGTCGGCGTGGCGGCGCGCGAGCGGAGCGCCCGCCCGATCAGCGCCGGAGTCGACATCGGGCACGTGCATCTGAAGACGGCGGACATCGACCGCGTCCAACGCTTCTACGTCGGCATACTCGGCTTTGACGTGGTCTTGCGAATGCCGGACGCTCTGTTCCTGTCAGCCGGCGGATACCACCATCACCTCGGGTTCAACACATGGGAGTCGAAAGGCGGCGCGCCGCCGCCACCCGGCACCACAGGCCTGTATCACGTGGCCATCCGTTATCCAACCCGCGCCGACCTCGGCGACGCGCTGCGGCGGCTGGTCGAGGCCGAATGGCCGCTCGACGGAGTGAACGATCACGGCACTCACGAAGCGCTCTATCTGCGAGATCCGGATGAGAACGGCCTCGAGCTCGCGTGGGACCGCCCGGAAGACCAATGGCCGCGCGACGAGGCGGGCCACCTCACGTTCAGCGGCCGCAGGCTCGACATCGAAGGCCTGTTCCGCGAAGGCGCCGAGCTCGATCAGGGAAGCACCCGCCTCGCGCCGGAGAACTCCGAAGCGTAGGGCTGTCCCGAAATCGACACGATCTGCACCGGCTTTCCGATGTCAGGAGAGTCGAGCAGCATCCCCGACCCGATGTACAGGGCCACGTGGTGCACGACGCCGCCGGTGGCGAGAAATACAAGGTCTCCAGGCAGCAGCGCGGCGCGCGCAACCGGTGTTCCGACCGCCGCCTGGTCCTGCGCATCGCGCGGAAGCACCACACCGTGGACCTTGAAGACGTTGTACATCAGCCCGGAACAATCGAATCCAAACCCCGCCGTTCCCGCCCACAGGTAGCGCACGCCCAGGAACTGACGCGCGCTGGCGACCACAGCGTCAGCGGTCGCCGGGCGCGCTGAGGCGCCAGGGCTCGTGATCGCGACCGCAGACAGCGCGACGTCCATGACCGAAGCGCCGGGCAGGCCCAGGTGCGCGATCGAGCCCACGATCCCCGTGACCGGCAGCCGTGTTCCGAAGCTGACCTCGATCACCGGCACGCCACCCTGCATGAGCCAGGCTGTCGAGGCGACCACCGTCGCAACCGTCTGGGTTGTCGGCGGCGCGACCGCGCTGAGCTGGCCGACCGGGACCCATCCGGGGTAGCCGCGGGCGTCGAGCGGGGTCGCCTGGTCCGGCACGACGATTTTCGCCCACGGGCCGCTGAGCGCCAGCACCAGCACCTGTTCGCCAAGGAGCAATTGCGAGTCGGCCCTGTCGATCAAGCCGGCCTGGTCGGCCACCGTCAGCGAAGACAGCCACTGCCTGATCCGGGCCGG
>DAIPXW010000073.1:0-8099 GCA_036783075.1 Candidatus Dormiibacterota bacterium
CGCGCAGGCGTACGGCTTCGGCGCCTCCGAGAGACTGCTCGCGAAGGCGCTGAGCGGAATGCCCCGGGACCAGGTGGTCATTGCCACCAAGGGCGGCCTCCGCCCCATGCCCGGCGGCGGGATCGAGCGCGACGCCAGCCCCGACTGGATCCGCCGCGGCGTCGACTCGAGCCTGAAGGCCCTCGGCACGGACTACATCGACCTCTACCAGATCCACTGGCCGGACCCGAAAGTTCCGTTTGCCGAGACGGCCGGCGCCCTCGCCACCCTGAAGGCCGCGGGCAAGATTCGCCATGTCGGAGTCTCCAACTACGACGCGGCGGAGATGGCCGAGTTCAGTCGCATCCTGCCAGTCGAGACCCTTCAGCCCGTCTACCACATGTTCCGCCGCGACATCGAGGAGTCTGTCCTTCCGTACACGACGGCGCACGACATCGGGGTCGTCGTGTACGGCCCCCTCGGGCACGGCTTGCTGAGTGGCGCGCTTACTCCCGAAACACGCTTCGCGCCGGACGACTGGCGCTCGAGGACCGACGTTTTCCAGGGCGAGCACTACCGCCGCAACCTTCGGGTGGTCTCGGCGCTGGAGCGCTACGCTCAGCTCGAGCTCGGCACGTCGGTGAGCCGGCTCGCCATCGCGTGGGTGCTTGCCAACCCCGCCGTCCAGGTCGCCATCGTGGGCACCCGCGATCCCAAGCACATCGATGACGCAATTGCCGCCGCCGACCTCAAACTCGACGCGTCGGCGCTGCGCCAGATCGAAAGCATCATCAGCGACGAGGTGAGGGTCGGCGGACCCTCGCCGGAGTCGGTGTGACAGGAGAAGAACCGATGAGTGACAACAGCAACACCGCCGTCGGCCGCCCAACAGTCGCGCTGATCGGACTCGGCACCATGGGCGCCGGCATCGCAGAGCGCTTGCTCGACCAGGGGTTCGCCGTCGACGTGTGGAACCGCACTCCAGGCCCGGCGGCGCGTCTGACCGAACGCGGCGCGACCGCCCACGCGATGCCTGAGCAGGCCGCCGCCAACGCGAATGTCGTGCTGACTATGTTGCCTACGGGTGACGCGGTCAAAGAAGTCATGTTGGAGGGGAGCACCCTCGACGCCATCCGTTCCGGCTCGGTCTGGGCACAGATGGGGACCATAGGGGTCGAATCCACCGATTTCTTGCGATCTGAGGTCGCGCGTGCGCGCCCTGAGGTCGCCTTCGTCGACGCGCCGGTCTCCGGCAGTCGTGAGCCGGCCCGAAGTGGCCGACTGGTCATTCTTGCTTCGGGCCCTGCCGGGGCGCGATCAATCGTCGAGCCGGTGTTCGAGGCTCTTGGACGCCCGGAGTGGCTGGGCGAAGCCGGCGCGGGCAGCCGAATGAAGTTGGTGCTCAACACCTGGCTGGCGTTCGAGATCGAAGCAACCGCCGAGGTGGCCGCGCTCGCGGACCGGTTGGGAGTCACCCACACGGCGCTGCGTGAGGCGGTGGCAGGCGGCACGCTGGCGTCGGGAGCCGCGATGACCAAGCTCGCGAAAATGGAGAGCGGCGACTATTCCCCTGACTTCTCGCTGGAGTGGGCGCTCAAGGATCTCGATCTCGCTCGGGCGGCCGCAGGAGTCGAGGTCATTCCCGTGGCGGGGTCGATCGCCGATCGCTGGCGGCGCCTGGTGGCGGACGGTTACGGGCACCTTGACATCAGCGCCGCCCGGATGGGCCTCGGTTCGGCACCGGTTGGCTCAGCCAACGTGCAAGCCGGAGACCCCGCGTAGCTCGCATGAGTTCCGAACTCCGACCCAGCGAACCAGTCTCCCGGCTTTTGGAGGCGTGGCGCGGAGAGGTCGAAGCCCGGGCCGTGTACACGATTCTCGCCGAGCGCATGCGTGACCCTCGCCGGGCGCAAGTGATCCGCGAGATAGCCGACGGCGAAGCTCGCCACCGTGACCGGATCGAGCGGCGGCTGCGTGAGCTCGGGCAACCGGTTCCCGATCCGTCGACTGTTCGCATCTCGACCTGGCTGCGCTTGCAAGCCCGCTTCGCGCCGGTGATGCGGATGCTGGCGCACATGGAGTCCAACGAGCAGGTCGAGATCACCGACCGCTACAAGCGCTCTACCGGCGACGCAGAAACTGACGCGGTGCTGGCTTCCATCCGAACCGAAGAGCAGGGCCATTCGCGATCGCTCGACGCCCTCCAGGCAACGCACGGCGGCGGCGAACCACCACTTTCGGGCGCCGAAGGCAAGCTGGGCAGGATTCTCGGCCGTGAGACATGGCACCGCACCGGATCGGGTTGGATCTCGGGAGCGATCTACGGAGCCAATGACGGGCTGGCGGCTGTGTTCGGCATCGTCGCCGGCGTGTCCGGCGCGACCGGCGGCTCGAGCTTCGTCCTCACCGCCGGGCTGTCCGGTGCCGTCGCTTCGGGCCTCTCCATGGCCACAGGCGCCTTCCTCGCCTCCCGCTCTGAAGCCGAGGTCGTCGCTGCAAACGTCGCGCAAGAGCGGAGTGAGATCGAAGAGCATCCCGAAGAGGAGAAGGAGGAGCTTTCCCTCTTCTACCAGTTGAAGGGGCTGGACGCCGCCTTCGCGGACCAGCTGGCCGAGAAGCTCGCGGAGAACCCAGACGCGATGCTCAAGGTCCTCGCGACCGAGGAGCTGGGTGGCACCGAGGCGGGAGGCAACGCGGTTCAATCCGCGCTGGCAGCAGGTATCAGCACGTTCGTCGGTGCGATGGTGCCAGTGACGCCGTTCTTCTTTTTGCGCGGCACAACGGCCGTGCTGGTGGCGGCCACCGTCTCGCTCATCGCCCATTTCCTGGTCGGCGCCGCCAAGTCGCTTTTCACCCTTCGCAAGTGGTGGTCCGCGGGCCTGGAGATGACGGCGGCAGGTGTCATCGTCGGAGGCGCAACCTACGTGCTAGGTCTGGTCCTCAAGGGCTCGTTGGGCTGAACATCACCAATAAGCTGACATGCGCGACTCCTATCGGCAGTCGTCGATTGTCTTGCGAAAGAGGCGTTTGCTCCCAGGCCTGCCCGACACCCGGCTGTCGGGCTAGTAAGTCGCCTTGGGGACCTCGACGGCGGCTGACTCTTCCGGTGTGTCCCCCAACAGGTCCGGCTTCTCGAGGTTGTCAGCGGACGTGTCGCCCATGCCCGACGGGTGCGCCAGCCTGTTGTGCTTTTGCAGGTCTTCTGAGGTCTCGACGTCCTGGCCGCAGATTTCGCACTTCATGAGTGCCCCCTTCGCGAGAGAAGATCGTTGGGCCAAGCCGAAGGGGCGGTCTTACGACAGTACCCCTTCTGCCTGACTTGATCAACATGGCCGATCACCCATAACAAACACCGCAACGAGGAGTCCTCAGGCCTTCAGCAGAACGAGGTGGAACTCGATGACGACCTGCGGCTCTGCAGTCGTGAAGGAGATATTGGGAGGCGCGATCGCGAAGTCTCGCATGTCGATGTTGATGGAGCCCGCAATCTCGAGCTGGGAGCCGTTGAGCTGCGCCTGCAGCTGGACAGTCACGGCCTTCGTCACGCCGTGAACACCCAGCTTCCCATCCACGCTCAATGAGACCGCTCCGCTCGCATCCGTGGGTATTCGCGCAGAGCCCGCGGTGAAGTCCGCGGTCGGAAAGCGATCCGTCTCCAGATAGACGGTTCTCACGAAGAAGTCGCGCTGGTAAACCTGATATGTCGCGTAGCGGTCCTGGCTGACGAGCGTCGTCAGATCGGCTGTGAAATGAACCTGATTCGCAACCAACCCGGAGCCGGACGACACCACGACCAGGCTTCCGGTGACGCTCGTGGTCCGAGCGACCGCCTCCGTGGTCGCAGGCTGGTTGATGAATCTCTCCTTCACGCGGTAACCGGCTTGGGAGCCGGCCGTCACCTTCCAGGTCCCGACAAAGCTCGACTGCGTTCCTCCTGCGGCCGCCGGAGTGCTGAGGGCGAGGGGGGCAGGGGCTTGATGGGAGCTGAGCAGCAACACGGCCGCTCCGCCGAGGACCAGCATGCCGGCGACGGCGATCGCAACCATCAGGACTCCGCGGCGCAGGCGGATTCTCGACGTTGTCCCAACTCCCATCCTTCGCGACGCTAATCGGCTGTCGCCGATGCGTCAACCGATGGCTGCAAGATTGCCATCGGCCCAGGCCGATGGCAAGGGATAATTGGCCAGTGCCCGCAGGTTCAGGCCATCCGGCATGCCGCGCGGTCACGCCGTCCATCCCAGCCGAGCTGGCGTGGCTCTTGGATCTCCTGATCCAGACGGCCCGTTACGCCGAACCGGCTATCGCCGAGCTGGACGCCAGCCTGCTGCCTGGAGTCAGGAGCCTGCGGGCGCCCACCATGGAAAGGACGAAGCGGTTGTGGAACGACACCGTCGCCGGCTCTCCCGAGCTTCTTCTCGCGGCGGATCAGGCGGATTGCCTCGGTGACGAGAACGCGGACCGTCTTCTGGCGTGGCTCACCACCGGAGGCGGCGGCCGGCCGGTGGCCCAGTACGAGTTGCTGACCGAGCCTGCGGCGAACCGAGAGGCGATTCGCGCCCGTGTGCGCCGGCTCCAGGACGACGTTGAGGCGCGTCGCACCTATCGCGACATCGTGGCCGACGTATGGCGGTTGGCCCTTCCGGAGTGGCAGAGGAGCGGTCGCCGGGTCACCGTCCAGGCGTGTGGCTGGTGGAGGAATCGACTTGCAGAGGGCTCGTCGATCGAGGACTTGATCCCGCCGAGACACCCCCTCACCTACGCCGACCGATTGGGGTTCGAGGACCTCTTCGACAACCGGAGCGAATTTGTCGTTTCACCTCTTTACTTCTGCCTTTCCGGCGGACAGATCGTTGATCTGGCCGACTACGTTCACGTCGGCGTTCCCGCCAGCGACCTTCTGCCCCTGCGCAAGGTGCGCGATGCGGCATTTGTCGCTGACCGCCTACGCGTGCTGTCTGAGCCGACGAGAGTCCACATCCTCATCCAGCTGCTGTCGGCGCCGGCCGGTGTAATGGATGTGGCCAGAACGCTTCACGTAAGCCAGCCCACGGTGAGCGGTCATTTGAAAGTGCTGCGCGACGCCGGCCTGGTGCAGCCTCGCCGCGCTGCCGGCAGGACGTTGTTTGTCGGCTCGCGCAAAAGGATTGAGCGATTACTCGAGGACGCCCGCGCAACCATCGCCCGCTGGGACTGAGAGTCTTGAGACCTACCTGCTAATGCGTACGCCAGCGATCCAGAATCCGTAGGGTACCCCGCCTCCCAACTAGGTTCGAGCGCCTTGCTCGATTTTCGTTGGGGCAAAGTGACTGCTCGAGCCCTATATAGGGGCAGATGTTGTTAGAGCGGTCCGAGACCGACTTGATCCGATCCGCCAGAAACGGCGACGGCTCTGCCTTTGCCGAGCTGATTCGACCGCAATACGAAACCGCTTTCCGCGTCGCTTACGGGATGCTCCAAGACGCCGGTGAAGCAGAGGACGTTGTCCAGGACGCGGCATTCACGGCGTGGAAGAAGCTTGGCAACGTCCGAGAGGGATCCCAGCTCCGTCCGTGGTTCCTGGCCATAGTGGCCAACCGCTGCCGAGCTGTCGCCAAGAGCCGGCAGCGGATGACGGTGCAGATGGAGCGACGAGAAGAAGAAGCGCCGTCGGTCGATATCGCGGCGGGAATTGACCTGCGAGTCGCCCTTCGCCGTCTGGGGCACGACGAACGGCTCGTTCTCGTGCTCCGCTTCTACCTCGACATGCCCTACGAAGAGATCGCCGGCCTGCTCGACATATCGACCAAGGCTGCGCGGACACGGGTGGAGCGCGCCGCACACCGCATGCGCCCGATCCTTCAGATGCGGGAGGCGTTGATTTGATGGACGAGCGACAGATCTCCAACCGGTTCCACGCTGCACTCGATGTGCCGATGCGGCCAGGCGCTTTCGCCCGGCTGGAAGCCGCTCTTGCGGCGACGACCGTCAAGCCTCTGCGGCGGCCTGCGATCATCCTGCGATGGCCGCGGACCGGTCAGCGGTTGGCGGCGGTTCTGCTGGTGGTCGTTCTGGCGACGACTGCAATCGGAATCTACGTGGTCGCTCGTGGCGCCCTGAGTCACTCGGTGCCTGCAGGCCCAACTGCGCCACGCGCCACCATCGTGTTCGGGCGAGTCAGCGCGGACAACAACGAGTTCCTCTTCACGATCAGCGCGGATGGCACCGGCGAAAAGCCACTTGTCTCCAACCCGTCGGGCGGGGTGAGGTGGTCACACAGTGGCGACCGGCTTCTCCTGGCGGCATCCGCCGGCCTGCCGTACACGAATCGGATCACGACCGCGATAGTGAACGCCGACGGGAGCGATTACAGGACGTTGCCTCTCGAGTCTTCCGGTTTGAGCCTCGGACCAGGTGCATGGTCGACCGATGACAAGCGCATCGCATTCGAGGGCTGGGACGACAACAACCCATCGCGCAATGGCCTTTACACCGCTGATGCAAGCGATGGAGGAAACCGCCGCCGGCTTACGACCACAACCGCCGCGCTGCACGACATCCCGCTCAGCTACTCGCCGGATGGGTCGAGGATTCTGTTCTGGAGGGGGCCGTCGGACACTCAGCAGCTCGGTCAGCTGTTCCTGGTCGATGTGGATGGGAGCCACCTCACGCAGGTCAGCCCATCAGGGACGACCGTTGGAGTGGGTTTCAACGGCGACCCGGGCGACTGGTCGCCCGACGGTGCGCAGATCTCGTTCGCAGCCTTTGCACCCAATTCAGCTGCTCAAGGTATCAGCGCGGTGTTCGTGGCCAACGGGGACGGCACCAATGCCAAGCAGATCACCGACTGGGGGGACTGGACGACAAGCGCCCATTGGTCACCGACCGGAAAGTGGATCGTTTTCGACAAGATCAACGGCCTCGTCGGCTCCCACAGCTTGTACCTCGTCCATCCTGACGGCAGCGGCATCACGGCCATCCCGTCGCTAGCCGGAGTCTGCTGCGCAGTCTGGAGCCCGGACGGGAGTCGCCTTCTGTTTCCCAAATCGTCCAGCGGCGGGCCGGAGGGTGACCTCTGGACGGTGGAGATAGACGGATCTCACCTCACGCAGCTGACCCACACTCCCGCCAAGTTGACCGACATCGCCTGGAGCGCCGGGGTATGACGAGCGCAAATCGCGACTTGATGGAGGTTCGGTGACATGAAGCTGTTTACGGCTCTGCTCATATCTATGGTGCTGGCGCTGGCCGGCTGCGGTTCGCAGTCTTCGCCACGGGCCTCGGTTGTTACGCCACCACGCGGGATGATCGTGTTCGGTCGGGTCGCCAACGCCAATGGCGACGAGAACCTCTTCACGATCGGCGCCGATGGCTCTACCGAAAAGCAGCTGGTCCCCGGCTTGTCGTGCTGCGTCGTTTGGTCGCACAAGGCGGATCGTCTCAGCCTCGCCGCCTCCGGCGCCTCCGCTGGCAGCATCACGACAGCGATCGTGAATGCGGACGGGAGCGGCTACAGGGTCCTGCCTCTCGACTCGTCTGGACTGAATCTCGGAGGTAGCGCGTGGTCACCGGATGACAGCCGCATCGCCTTCGAAGGCTGGGACGACAGCAAACCATCGCTCAACGGGATTTACACGGCGGACACGACTGACGGAGGAAACCGCAGGCGGCTCACAACTACAACCGCCGCCCAACATGACATCCCGATCAGCTACTCGCCGGATGGGTCGAGGATTCTGTTCTGGAGAGGGGCGACGAACAGCGATTATGGTCAACTGCTCCTCGTCGGTGCTGACGGGGGCGAAGTGACACAGGTGAGCCCACCAGGGATGACGGTGCGGGCCGGCGACCATGGCGGCATAGGCGGCTGGTCGCCAAGCGGCACCCAGATTTCGTTCGCGGCCTTTTCACCCAGCGCCTCGGATCAGGGCCGCAGCGCGGTGTTCGTGGCCGCCGGGGACGGCACCAATCCCAAGCAGATCAGCGACTGGGGCGAATACACGACCGGCGCTCGCTGGTCGCCGACGGCGGACTGGATAGTCTTCGACAGGATCAACGACGTCGCGGGCTCACACACCTTCTATCTCATCCATGCAGACGGCACCGGCATCAAGAGCATCCCTTCGCTCGCTGCGGTCTGCTGC
>DAIPXW010000074.1:0-8079 GCA_036783075.1 Candidatus Dormiibacterota bacterium
GAAGTACGCACGAATCGCCTCGGGCGCCTGCTCCGGCGGCCGGTGCGGGAACTGGCTCGCGTCGACGATGTCGTCACCGATGCGGACGCAATGGACGGAACCGATCACGCGGTCGATCTTGCCGGCGGCCAGGATCCGGGCCGTCTCCTCTGGAAACCAGTGCGGCTCGCCCAGCTCGACGCCGGACAGAATGCGGAGGCTTTTGAACCTGGTGCGACACCGCTCGATGGCGTCGAGGTAGCCCGCGATGTCGACGCAGTGCTGGCCCTCCTGCACGACGACGAAGTCCGCATGGTCGGTGAAGGCGATCGCCGGCAGGCCGATCTCGATCGCGCGCACGCAGCTGCGCTCCATGTCGCCTCTTCTCGCGTCATAGGACCATTCGGAGTGCACGTGGAGGTCGGGTGGAAGGGGCATGGGACAAGGCTAGCGGCAGCGCTCTCCCCGGCACCTGTGGAAAAATGGCCGGCCGTGGGGTACGTGGTGCTCGGGCTCACCTACCTGGTGGGCGGCCTGTTGCTTGGAATCGGCCTCTACCTGGTTTTGCTCGGCACGTTCCCACGTTGGTGGAAGGATTGGATCCTGAGGCCCGTCGCGCGCGTCTCGCCGGGCGTGGCGCGCCTCCAAGGGTTGACCGCGATCGGCCTGGGCGGATCGATCGTGGCCATCGGGTTGACGACGTTCGTCTCCGAGTTCGTGGGCGGCCTGCTGGTCGTGATCGCGATCGCTGCCTACTTGATCGGAGCGGCGCTCTTCGCCTACAGCACCTGGCTTTCGCGGAGACCCGCCTCCTAACCGCGTCTAGCCGAGGTATCGCAGCAGCAGCTCGCTCGCGAGCTTGGGGTTGGCCTGCGGCGCGCTCTTGCGGACCTCGGCCATCAAGGCTCCGAGCGCTTGCTTCTTGCCCGCCCGGTAGTCCTCCACCGCCTTCGGGTTGGCGGCGACGACCGCATCGACGATGGCGCGGAGCTCCGACTCGTCGCTCATCTGGGCGAAACCGTGCTCCGCGACGATCTGGTGCGGGGCGCGCCCCGTCTCCACCGATTCCACGAGCACTTCGCGTCCCTGGTCCCGCGTGATGCGGCCCGCGGACACGAGCCCCACCAACTCGCCGAGGTGCGCGGCGGTGGGCAGCTTGCCGCTCGGCGCCACCTCGCCGATGATCCAGTTGGCCACCGGCTTCGGCTCCGCCCCCTCGGCGACGGCGCCCTCGAACAGGTCGGCCAGGTCGCGGTCCGCGGCGATCTGGGCGGCGTCGGCCGCCGGCAGGCCGTGCTGCGAAACCAGCCGGCCCAGCCTGGCACCGGGCAGCTCGGGCAGGGCGCCGCGCAGCTCCTCGATCCACGCGGGGTCGAGCTCCAACGGCGGGAGGTCCGGCTCGGGGAAGTAGCGATAGTCCTCTGCGAACTCCTTGCTCCGCTGCGAGAAGGTGCGCTGCTCGGCCTCTGACCAGCCCCGGGTCTCCTGGACGACGGTGCCGCCCGACTCGATGAGCTCGGCCTGTCGCGCCACCTCGTAAAGGATGGCCCGGTGCAGGGCGCGGAACGAGTTGATGTTCTTGAGCTCCGTCTTCACGCCGAGCTCGTCCGAGCCGGCGGGGCGGATCGAGATGTTGGGTTCGGCACGGAGCTGGCCTTTCTCCATTTCCGCCTCTGACGCCCCGATCGTGCGCAGCAGCGTGCGCAGGGCCATCGCGTAGTCGCGCGCCTCGTCGGCCGAGCGCAGGTCCGGTTCGGTGACGATCTCCATAAGCGGGACGCCCGCGCGGTTCAGGTCGACGAAGGACTCGTGCGCCTTGTGGAGCTTGTCCCCGGCGTGGATGAGCTTGCCGGTGTCCTCTTCGAGGTGCACGCGGCGGATGCGCACGCGGCGGCCGCCCACGTCGAGGTGGCCGTTGACGCTCATCGGCAGGTCGTACTGGCTGATCTGGTAACCCTTCGGCAGGTCCGGGTACATGTAGTTCTTGCGGTCGAACTTCGTGTGGCGCGGAATCTCGCAACCCAACGCCAGCGCCGTCTTGAGGCAGGCCTCGACGGCCGCCTTGTTGATCACAGGCAGGACGCCCGGCATGCCGAGGCAGATCTCGCACACGTTGGAGTTCGGCGCGTCACCCAGCCGGCCGACCGCGCAGCCACAGAACATCTTGGTTTGCGTGGTCGGCTGGACGTGCACCTCCATGCCGATCACGACTTCCCAACCGCTAGACAATCGCCACGATCCTTTGCGACGACGCGTCGCGGGTTTGCTCGTATGCGCGTGCGACACGGAGCGCAACGCTCTCCCCCCACTGTGGAGCCAGTATCTGCAGGCCCACCGGCAGGCCGGCAGACACCCCGCATGGCACGCTGATACCCGGCAGCCCTGCGAGGTTTCCGCCCAGCGTCAGCACATCGCAGAGGTACATGGAAAGCGGATCCTGCGTCTTGGACCCGATCGGGAATGCGACCGTGGGCGACGTCGCGCTGACGATTGCGTCGCATTGCGCGAATGCTTCGTCGAAATCGCGCTTGATCAGGGTGCGCACCTTCTGCGCTTTCAGGTAGTACGCGTCGTAGTAGCCGCTCGAAAGTGCGTACGTGCCCAGCATGATGCGGCGCCTGACCTCAGTTCCAAAACCTTTGCGTCGCGTTCGCTGATACGACTCGGTGATGTTCTCCGCGTCCTCGGTGGACATCCCGTACTTCACCCCGTCGAACCGGGCCAGATTTGACGAGCACTCCGCGGGGGCGATGATGTAGTACGCGGCCAGCCCGTAGTCGGTGTGAGGGAGCTTGACGTCGACGATCTCGGCCCCCGCATGCCGCAACGCTCGAATCGCCTTGTCCACGGCGGCTTTTACGCCCGGCTCGATACCCTCGACCTCGTAGTACTCGCGAGGCACCCCCAGCCTCATCCCCTTGACCCCCACATCGAAGCCGCGACGGACATCGTTCGGCCGGTCGGACGACGTGGCGTCGAGCGGGTCGTGACCCGACATCGCCTCGAGCACGATCGCCGCATCGTCCACGCAGCGCGCGAGCGGGCCGATCTGGTCGAGGCTGGAGGCAAACGCGATGAGCCCGTAGCGGCTGACGCGGCCGTATGTCGGCTTCATGCCGACGACGCCGCATAGCGCCGCGGGCTGGCGGATCGAGCCTCCCGTATCCGTGCCGAGCGCGATGGTCGCCTCGCCGGCGGCCACCGCCGCGGCACTCCCGCCCGAGCTCCCACCGGGCACGCGGCTCAAGTCCCAGGGGTTGTGGGTCGGAAAGTAGCCCGAGTTCTCCGTCGAGCTGCCCATGGCGAACTCGTCGCAGTTGGTCACTCCGATCATGACGGCTCCGGCCGCGAAGAGCCGTGCCGTCGCCGTACCGGTGTAAGGAGGTCTGAAGCCGCGAAGAATCTGCGATCCGGCGGTGGTTTCGACACCGCGCACGCACAGCACGTCCTTCACCGCGATGGGAATGCCCGTCAGGGGGCCCGCCTCACCCGCCTTCAGCGCGCGGTCGGCCGCGGCTGCCTGCTCGCGAGCGAGATCCCGTGTCAGGCGCAGGAAGGCATTGACCTTTCCGTCGACTGAATCGATCCGCGCGAGGTGCGCGTCCAGCAGCTCCGTCGCGGAGACCTGCCGCGACCGAAGCAGCGAATGAAGCTCGCCGATGGTTCGGTCGATCAAGCTTCCTCCTGGATCGACGGCACGCGGAAGAACCCGTTGGCCGCGGCGGGCGCGTTGGACATCGCGTCCTGCTGGCCCAGGCCTGGCCGCGGCACGTCTTCGCGCAGCTGGTTTTTGACCTCGACGACCTGCGCGGTCGGAGGGATCGCCTCGGTGTCCAGCTGCTGCAGCCGGTCGATGTGAGCGAGGATGCCGCTCAGCTGTTCGGCGTAGAACTCCTCGTCGCCGGGCTCGAGGCCCAGGCGCGCGAGCATGGCGACATGGCGGACCTCATCTCGTGAGAGTGGCACGCGGTTAGCTTAGTTTCTGGCCGAATTGCGGCTCGACACGAGCCCGATCAACGCGGGAACGCCGGCGATCGCGCCGACGACGGTGAGGGTCATGAGGACCGCGGCGACAAGCGCGAACCGCGGCGCCCACCGCCTCCGGGTCAGCAGGGCCACCGCGGCAGCCGATCCCAGCAGGGCCGCACCGATCGAACCGCCGGCCACGAGATCGAGCACCACCCTCGAACGGCCGACGGCCGACGGTTCGGAACGGAAACCGAACACGAACCACGCCCACGCCACGAGCACGACGGCACCGATCATCAGCGTCCACCACACCCAGCGCGGTGTCATCGCAGGGCCCTTGACGCCTTGGCTGGAGTCGCTTGCACCGGGCGAGTCTAGAAGAGTGGGCGGCCGCGACGAGGCAGCCGCCCCGCCTCGCGAGACCGCTATTTGGGCACGAGGGCCAGGAAGCCTTCCTCGTCGAGGATCGCGAGCTTGAGCTTCCGCGCCTTCTCGAGCTTCGAGCCGGCGCCAGGCCCGGCGATCACGTAGTCCGTCTTCGAGCTCACGCTCGACGCCGCCTTCCCGCCCAGGCGCCTCACCAGCGCCTCCGCGTCCGGCCGGCTCATCGTCTCCATCGTGCCGGTGAACACGAAGGTCTTGCCCGTCAGCGGACCCTCGCCCGGCGCCTCGACCGCCTGCGGCTCGACGCCCACCGCGAGCAGCTTCTCGACGATCTCGCCTCCGTGACCTTTGAAATATGCGTGCACCTCGCGAGCCATGTTCGGCCCCACTCCCTCGACGCGCATGAGGTCTTCCTCGGTCGCGCCGCGCAGTCGCTCGATGCTGCCGAAGTCGGCGGCCAGGAGGTCGGCCGTCGCCTCGCCCACCTGCGGGATGCCAAGCCCGAAGAGGAATCGCCCGAGCTGCGGACGCTTGCTGTCGGCGATGCGGTCGACAAGGTTTTGCGCCGACTTGTCGGCGAAGCCTTCGAGCTGTATCACCTGATCCTTCGCGAGCCGGTACAGGTCGCTCGGGTCCTTGACCCATCCGCGCTCGATGAGCTGGTTGAGCGTGGCATAGCCCAGTCCCTCGATGTCGAGCCCGCCGCGGCTGGCGAACAGGCGGAGTCGCTCGAGGCCTTGCGCGGGACAGAACTTGTTCGTGCAGCGGTGGGCGATGTAGGGCTCCTCGCGCACGACGTCTCCCCCACACACCGGGCACTTGGCCGGCATCTTCCACCCGGGTTTCGGATCCTTGACGCTGACGATCTCCGGGATCACGTCACCGGCTCGATGGATCACCACGCGCGCGCCGACGTACACGCCTTTCTCGTTGACCTGCGCCTCGTTGTGCATCGTCACGTTGCGAACCGTCACGCCGCCCACGATCACCGGCTGCAGGTGCGCGACCGGTGTTAGCACGCCGGTCCGGCCAACGTAGCAGGCGATCTCCTCGACCACTGTCTCCGCCTGCTCCGGCGCGTACTTGAAGGCGATCGCCCAGCGCGGCGAGCGGGCGACAAAACCAAGCTCCAGCTGCTGGGCGAAGCGGTCGACCTTGATCACGACGCCGTCGATCTCGTGGGGAAGCTCATGGCGCCTGCGCTGCCACTCGGAGTGGTATTCGATCACCTCCTCGATCGAGCCAAGCCTGCGCCGGTGCTTGTTGACCCGAAAGCCCATCTTCTCGAGCGCGCCCAGCACCTCCCACTGCGATCTGGCGGCGCCGCCCGGGTCGAGCGTGTACATGAACGTCTGCAGGTCGCGGCCGGCGGTGACGTTGGGGTCGATCTGGCGCACGCTGCCGGCCGCGGTGTTGCGCGGGTTCACGAACAGCGGCCGCCCCGCCGCCTCCATCTCGCGGTTGAGCTTCTCGAACGCCGCGATCGGGAAGTAGACCTCGCCGCGCACCTCGAAGGTCTCGGGAAGACCGGCGACCGGGGCGATCGCCATGGGCACGCTTCGGATGGTGCGCAAGTTGGCCGTCACGTCCTCACCTACCACGCCCGTGCCCCGCGTGGCCGCCCGCGTCAACCGGCCTTTGGTGTACGTGAGGCTGATCGCGAGCCCGTCGATCTTCAGCTCGGCGCAGTAGGTGACGCTGTCGCCGACCGCTGCGCGCACTCGTTTGTCGAACGCCCGGATCTCGCTTTCGTCGAATGCGTTCTGCAGGCTGAGCATCGGTGAGCGGTGCCGCACCTTGGCGAACTGCTCGGAGACCTCGACCCCTACACGCTGGGTCGGCGAGTCAGGGGTCACCAGGTCCGGCCGCTCCTCCTCCAGCCGGCGCAGCTCCAGGAACAGCGCGTCGTACTCGGCGTCTGTGACCTCGGGCTGGTCGAGCACGTAGTACGCGTGCTCGTGGCGGCGGATGAGGTCGCGCAGCTCGGCTGCCCTGACCTCAGGGTCGAGCGCCTTCTTCCGCTTCGTCACTTCGTCAGGGGGGCGAGCATGCCGCTGAGGATTTTGAGGCCTGCCTTGTCGAACTTGATCACGAGCTCCTCGTCGGTGCGGGTCAGGGTGCTCTTGACGACCGTGCCGGAGCCGAACGCCGGATGCTTGACGCGGTCGCCACTCGTGAAGCGCTGGACCGGCGGGGCCGCCGGCGCTGCTTCGACCTGGCGCTCCAGGTACCTCTCCTTGTAGCCCTGCCGCGGCGGCGCGACCGGGGCGCTCCCTTTCGGGGCGGCGAGCATCGACTGGGGGATCTCGGTCAGGAACCGGCTTGGGAAAGCCGGCTGCGAGCGTCCGTAGAGGTGGCGGCGGAAGGCGCAGCTCAGGTACAGCCGGTCCATGGCGCGCGTCATCCCCACGTAGCACAGGCGCCGCTCTTCGGCCATCTCGGTCGCCGCCCCGACCGCGGAGGGGTTCTCCTCGCGCTCGTCGAGCGCCCGCTGGTGCGGCAGCAGGCCCTCCTCCATGCCGACCATGAACACGACCGGGAACTCGAGCCCTTTGACCATGTGGAGCGTGATCAGCGTCGCGCCCTCGCCGTTCTCGTCGTACGCGTCGACATCCGACACCAGCGCAACCTCGGCCAGGAAGTCCTCGACACCCTGCGCCGGCTCGCGGTCGTCGAAGCTCTCGGCGAGCCCGCGCAGCTCGTTGAGGTTCTCGATGCGGGCCTCGCCCTGCGGCGTCCCGTCCAGGTAGTGCTCGCGCAGGCCCATGACCTCGATGACGTGGTCGAGCAGCTCACTCGGGTGGAGGACTCCCATGACGGAGCGGACAGACTCGATCTGGGCCCGGAACCTCTCCAGCGGGACGGTGGCCGCCCGCGGCACGCCCGGGATGTGCGCGGGGTCTGCGAGCAAGGAGAGGATGTCGGCGTCCTTCTCGCGCGCGAAGGCGTTCAGGGCATCGACGGTGACGCTGCCGACCTTGCGAGCCGGCACCGATACGATGCGCGAGAAGCTGAGCGCGTCCTTCGGGTTCGAGCAGAACCTCAGGTAGGCGACGACGTCCTTCACCTCGCGCCGCTCCCAGAACCGGATCCCGCCGACGAGACGGTAGGGGATGCGGCGCCGCGCCAGGACATCCTCGAAGGACCGCGATTGCGCGTTGGTCCGGTACAGGATCGCGTAGTCCGAATATCCGCGACCCTCGGTGCGCCGCAGGCGCTCGATCTCGTCGGCGACGAACTCCGCTTCTTCGATCTCGTTGTACGCCTGCATCGCCATCACCTTCTCGCCGCCCGCGCGCTCGGTCCACAACTTCTTCTCCGCGCGCTCGGGGTTGCTGCGGATGACGCTGTAGGCCGCGTCGAGGATGGCCTGGCTGGACCTGTAGTTCTGCTCCAGGCGCACCACATGGGCATCCGGATAGTCCTTGCGGAAGTCGAGGATGTTCCGGATGTCTGCGCCGCGGAACCGGTAGATCGACTGGTCGTCGTCCCCCACGACGACCACGTTGCGGTGCTCCTCCGCGAGCTGGTTGACGAGCACGTACTGCGCGCGGTTGGTGTCCTGGTACTCGTCGACCAGAACGTGCCGGAAGCGGTCGCGCCACTTGGCGAGAGCCTCGGCGTCTGTGTTGAAGAGCTCGACCAGCTTCATGATCAGGTCGTCGAAGTCGAGGCCGCCCGACCGGCGCAGCAGCTCCTGGTAAGACTCGTAGACGCGGCGCACCACCTCGTCCGCGTAGCTGCGAT